>JANQHS010000378.1 GCA_028282565.1 Cytophagales bacterium
TTCATCTGTCGGCTTTTTAGCCTCTGCTTCTCCTATGTTGATATCCTTGATCAGATCCATCTTAAAAAAATCGAGCTGCAAAAATAGTGAAATGGTGATATGCTGACAATTTGTCAGTAAACATTTTCCCCGAGAAGCTCAACCAGATGGCGGGCTTTCCAAAGGCATTCCTCGAACTCGTTTTCAGGAATTGAATCCCAGGTGATTGCACCGCCAACATTATAGCTCAAATGACCTGTTTCCACATCATAAACCAGACTTCTGATGTTTACACATAGATCAAAATCTCCCTTCTCATCTATAAACCCAAGTGCCCCCGAATAAACTCCTCGCTTGCGATTCTCATAAAGCTCTATCAGTTCCATGGCCTTTATTTTGGGGGCTCCAGTCATACTCCCCATGGGAAAGGCATTTTCAATTGCCTTTATCGGGTCATATTGATGCTTGAGAATGCCGGATACCGTGGTGATCATTTGGAAAACAGTCTCAAAACCATAAACCCTGAACATCTCTTCAACCCTGACGGACCCCGGCTTACAGGACTTGGCCAGATCGTTCCTTACCAGATCCATGATCATCATGTTTTCGGCGATGTCCTTCTCCGAGTTTTCAAGATCCTTAAAAAGGGCTTGATCTTCTTCAGGGGTCTTGCCTCTGGGTCTGGTCCCTTTCATCGGTTGTGCCCAAACCTTATCGCCTTCTTTCTTGAGGAATCGTTCCGGTGAAGCTCCCAGAATGACCAGATTGTTAAGTTTCAAGAGAGAAGAAAAGGGAACCGGATTCAATTGCGCCAGCATTCTATAGGCGCTGATATAATTGAAATGCTGAGCTCTTAAAGAAAAATTCTGACTCAGGTTCAATTCGTAAATATCTCCCTCTCTAATATGCTGGCGGATTTTCTCTACATTATCCAGGTAATCCTCCTTTTTCATGGAGGCAATGGTGTTGACCTGGAGAGGTTTAAAGGAAGAGGAAACCGGTTCGCAGGCCTCAATTTGTTGAAATACTTCTTCCGGGTCGCTTATGGATGAGATCTCAATACCTGTTGAATGAAATTCAACGATCACCTCAGGGATAAAAAAATGGCCATCCGGTATATCCAGGTCAAGCTGGTTATCACTGCTGAGATCTTCGATCTCATTTTTTAGGTCATAACCAAGATATCCTGCCATCAGTTGTGATCGATCCAGCAAATTCCTGAGTTCGGGGAAGAAAGCTTGTCCCTGCGTTTGGCTGACCTCCTTGAGATTACCGATAAGGATACGTTTTGGAAATCCTTTCAGGGGATAATCCTCCTGATCGGACCTCGTCGCAAAGAAATGAGAAAACCCAGCTGCATAATTCAATGTTTTCCAATAGAGGATCTCAGGGTCCGGAACGTTAAATCCCTTTTTCTTGTATTCAATATTGTCTATTTGGCTCATAGAATAGATCCCCTAAACAAGCAATTTGAACTTATAGCCCTTAAGGTTAATTTTGGGCGCTCAAAAACCAACTGAATGGCGGAAATTGTAAACATGCCCAAAATGACGGACACCATGGAAGAAGGTGTCATTTCTTCGTGGCTGGTCAAAGAAGGTGATAGCGTCTCCGTGGGAGACACCTTGGCAGAGGTTGAAACCGATAAGGCTACCATGGAGTTGGAGTCTTTTTTTGATGGTACCGTCCTGTCCATTCAGGTCCCGGCCGGTGAAGCAGCTAAGGTAAATCAAGCGGTCTGCGTTATCGGTGAAAAGGGTGAAAAATTTGAGGTCAATGATCCGGCCCCGACTCCGGAACCTGTTAAAGACGAAAAAGCGCAGCCGGCCTC
>JANQHS010000399.1 GCA_028282565.1 Cytophagales bacterium
TTCCTTCTTGAGCTTTCTCTTAAACCTTCTGATCTTCTTACCCAAGCCTGGTTTTTCCTCTGATCCGGCCGGGTCAAGGAAAACCAATTGAATTTTTACAGAGGAGCCTTTGGGCTTTTCCGCTTCGATGATCGCAGGAGCTTGATGTACCCGGATTTCTTGCTCAACGGCCGCGGTCTCGAACGCTTCGACGATCAGGACTCCTTCATCCTTATCAATCGCTTGATTGATCACCGGCATGGACTCAGGCATTTCCTTTTTGGGTTCCGCGATTTTCTGCTTGGCAACATGTTTGGTTTGAGACTGGTGATCATGTGTTTCTTTTGTTTCAGCAAGACGGCTGTTTTTCACTTCAGAGCCGGCAACTTCATTCTTTTGGACACTTGGGACGGAGCCGAAGTATCCAAGGATCAAAAGGGAAAATGAGGCAGCGATGGCAAAAGGCATCCATTTGTTTCTCTTCTTTTCCGGTTTTGAAAGTCTGATCTTTTGGAAAACTTCATCGCTGACGGCGAGCTCCAGGCTTTCAAATCTGGACTTGAGCAATCCCTGTTCCTTAGCTTCCATATTCCGGTAATTGATACATCAGTTCTACTTTCTTCCTCAAGAGATTCCTTGATCTCAGGTATTGGGATTTGGAAGTTCCCTCGCTGATTCCCAGCATTTCTCCGATTTCCCGATGACTATATCCTTCCACGGCGAACAGGTTGAATACGGTTCTGTAACCCTGTGGAAGCGATTTGACCAGGTCCATCAATTCGGATGTGGAAAGCTGATCGTAGATCTCTGCCATCGAAAAGGGCTCCGAATGAAGCTCATCCATCGAGACAGCCCATTTTGATGCTCCTTCCTTTCGGATCTGTCCCAGAGCCTCGTTGATCATGATCCTCCTGATCCATCCCTCGAAGCTTCCTTCTCCCCGAAAACTTTCTATAGTTGAAAACACTTTCGTAAATCCTCTGACAAGAATATCCTCTGCCTCGGCATTTGAGCCAAAGTACCGGCTGACCAAGGCCATCATCCGACCTTTGTATTGGTCGAAAAGCATCCTTTGCGTTTCAGGATCTCCTTGCTTGCATCCTTTGAGGAGCTGATTTTCGGATAGACAGGATTGCAGTTTCGGCATCTTATTTTGAAAGATGCATAAGGGCATATAAAGGTTGCATACCTTTCACAAAATAGATCAATGGAAAAATATGTAGGCAATCACAATTGCTGCAAGGATCCCCGCAAAGTCGGCGATCAGGCCTGCCGTCATCGCATAGCGGGAATTTCGAATTGAAACCGAGCCAAAGTAGACAGCGAGTATATAAAAGGTGGTGTCTGTGGTTCCCTGAAATGTTGAGGCCAGTTTTCCTGTGAATGAA
>JANQHS010000410.1 GCA_028282565.1 Cytophagales bacterium
CTGGGCTTTGAAACAAAGAGCGTGATGACAGTGCCGATCTTTAGTCAGAACCTCAACAATGTTTTTGGTGGCGTTACAGGGGAACTCAGATCAAAGATGAATTCTTTTGAGGAAGAGCTGGAGGAGATGTCCCAGGTTAAGGGAGTTACCGTTTCTTCTATTCTACCGGGACTTGGGGCTGTGTCGAGGATGACGGATTATGATGGAAAGGAATCCGAAGAGGTGGAATTTATTCCTTCCATTTCCATCGATTATGACTTTATTGAAACCTACGAGATACCGCTTCTCGCGGGAAGAGGTATGGACAAGTCAATGGGTACAGACCATCTTGACGCTTTCCTGATCAACGAAACAGCCGTTGAGCACTTTAATTGGGGAGACCCTGAAAATGCTCTGGGAAAAATGATCAATATGGAAGGGCGAAAAGGAAAGGTGATCGGCGTTTATTCAGATTTTTATTATCAGTCGCTGCGCTCTGAAATCGGTCCGTTGATCCTGTATATCGGCGTTCCGCATTTCACCAATTTTTCAATTAACCTGGCAGGAGATGAATCACAGGGCGAAATCGTCAGGATCGCTAAAATATGGGAAGAGTTATTCCCCGAGAAGGTTTTTGATTACAGGTTCTTGGAGGATCTTCTGGCAGAAGAATACAGCTCGGACCAAAACCTGGCTGCTGTTGTTCGGATATTGTCATTTCTGGCATTGATCGTAGCAGCCCTTGGCTCCTATGGCCTAATTCGCTTCATTGCAAGGCAGCGCGAGAAAGAGATCGGGATCAGGAAAGTTCTGGGAGCTTCAACTTTTTCAATTGCCTACCTGTTGACCAGGGGATATGCGCTTCCATTCATTCTGGCGATGGTTGTAGCTCTTCCTTTGAGTGTTATTCTGGGCAATGAGGTGCTGTCTGAGTATGCGATCAGGGTTCATTGGCGGTTTTCTGATTATGCCCTTGGAATAGGTATTACCGTACTCTCCGTCATCTTGACCATCGGATTACAAACCTATCGCTCTTCCATCTCCAACCCGGCGGATATTATCCGTGATGAGTGATCAAAAGGCCTGGTTTACACCAAAGTAGACTCCTGTATTTCCTTCAGCATTAATCCCAAAATC
>JANQHS010000413.1 GCA_028282565.1 Cytophagales bacterium
CTTGCTCTCCTGGATCAGTGTGCTTCAAAGCTGTGAGCAGCAATACCGTTTTAGTCAGAACCAAAAAATTCTGGTAGAACTGACCCTGGTGCGTATGGCTCATGTGCTGGAAGTCCTGGATCTTCCCGAGCCGGAAACGGTAGGTGCGAAAAAAAAAACTTCCAGAAGTCCTGAATCCAAGGAATTAGAACAGGAAAAGGAGCCTGAACCCAAGCAGAGCGAGGAAACTGAACTTTCCGAAAAACCTGAGATCGAATCGGGACCGGAACCTCAAGCTGAATCCGAGGATGAACCGGAGCCCGAGGAGCAAAGCGTTGAAAATCACGAAGATCCTGAGCCTCCAACCCGGGTAAGCGAGCCTGAGAGGCCGGCCTGGAACAAAGCGGAAAAAAATACCGACACCAAGAAAAAAGAGGGGGAGAAGATCTCCATCAAACCAAGAATATCCGCTTCCCTGGACCTGGACGGCAAGGAGCAGGAAGAGGAAGGCGAACCGGATCTGCTGCTATTGCAGAAAGAGATCCCTGAAGACCAAGAATTTGGCCAGGAAGAACTTGAGAAGTCCTGGAAAGAATATGTAGAAAGGAATAGATCCGCTTTTGGGGCGGGGCTAGCAAGGCTGATGGAGAGGTATCCAAAGGTGGAAGGGAATGCCATCCTGCTGGAATTGAGCAATCCCATTGAGGAGAATCACATGAATTCCATCAAGGCGGAACTCAATTATCATCTGAAAAAATCACTTCGGAATAAGCAGGCCGAGTTGACCATTATACACAAGAAAGAGACCGAGGAGAAAAAGCCCTATACCTCGCTGGAAAAATTCAATGCCCTGGCAAAGGATAACCCGGCTCTCAATGACCTGAGGGATCAACTGGGATTAGAGATCGAATTCTAGTATTTGATCTCCGGATCGAACCAATTGGCATACATCAGATAATTCCCCGGGGTCCTTTTGATGACTTCGATGTTTTTTTCGTCCGTCTTTTTCAAAAATTTAGCCGGCACACCACCATAGATGGAACCGCCCTTAACCACGGTATTCGCCAGAACGACGGAACCCGCGGCAATGATTGATCCTTCTTCCACCACAGCATGGTCCATGACTATGGCCCCCATACCGATGAGCACATTATCCTCAATGATACATCCATGCACGATTGCATTATGGCCGATGGACACATTATTACCGATCCTGGTCGGAGCTGTTTTATAGGTGCAATGGATGACGGCTCCATCCTGGACATTGACCCGATCTCCGATATCGATGGAGTGAACATCGCCCCGGACCACGGCATTGAACCAGAAGGAGCAGTCATTGCCTGTCCTTACCTCTCCGATGATCAATGCATTTTCCGCCAGAAAACAATTCTCACCGATCAACGGTTTTTTACCTGGAATTGGAATTATT
>JANQHS010000437.1 GCA_028282565.1 Cytophagales bacterium
TACCGTGCTATTGGTCGCCGCGGTAGATGTCCGGGACAAAGTATTGAAAGATCTTGGATTCAACCGGGATGATATCGATCGTCATGATCCAAAGAAGAAAGCTGAGAATTGAACGAGTTATTATTGCATCGTTTCAAGCCCGGATGGGCTTTTTTTATGCCTGAATTTTGGTTCTTAAAGAATCCTTGAGTCCGGAGGAGCCTTCACCGGTACAAGTCCATCCTCGGCACCAATCACCATTTCAGCGCCCTCAGTCGATAATTCCGAAATGATGAAGAAGATGGATGAAATGATACAGGCCGTCAGAGAAGAAAAGGTCAGGCCTGCAGTCGTTTCGGGCCAGGATGTCACCGATCACATCGATGAGGTGGATCAAATCCGTGCAGAATCTTCCTTCTGAGGGCGGCATAATTTAGATCATGATGGCAATTGCCTGTATTTGTTTCTTGATTTTTAGTAGGATTAATTATAATTTTTCTTAAAAACTAATGCTCCAACCCGAAAATTCTCCTAATAACCAATTACCACTTTGGCTTAGAATACCTTTTTATTTACTGATGACTCTTGGGAGTCTAATTGGCTCTTTTAGATTAGGAAACGAATATAAATTAGATCTCGTCATCTCACTTTCAGAATTTGACTTTCAAATTCACCCTGTAGGGGAAAAGGAATGCCCTCCGCCACCTTCTCCGGACGAGGTGATCGGTAATAGCAAACCACAGAATGTTTTGCCGATTGTATTTAGTGATAATGATGATAGTGCGTCTGCGGTTAAATGGTTGAGGAATCACGAAAAGTTATTTTCACTCAAAGACCGTGAAGTTGTTAATGAAATACAGAATTCTCGATTATCTGATGATGTAGCAGCAGATTTACTAAATATGAGTCAAAACTTTGATGGGCCATGGGGATCACTCAAATTTGTTATAAAAGTTACCGTTCCTCATGAAGATGATCAGCCAGGCGTTGGATTTGCTCATTGTGCTACAAATGACGATCTGAATGGCAAAACCCTACTCTTGTATAGAGCTCAAGATGCGGATAAACCTCATATCATCGTACATTGCTCTGATCGAATTGGTGCCATAACCAGTAGTTCTAATCTTCATTTGAAACAAGAAGATTATGATGAGCTGTTCCGGAATGCCCAACATCACGATGGCCATTGTTCAGCAATAGAAATAAAATCTCTCAGTAACTAATTGAAGGTATTTTTTCCTTATCATTTGATAAAGGCAATTGGCAATTGCCGGCAATTTCCTACACCGGATAATTTCGAATAAACCAAAAATATATTTTCATCGTTGTATAATTGTATATAGATTCACAGTGAATCTACCCAATTAGCCGAGTCATGGACGTCCTCAACGCACCCAAAATTGAACCAAAAAGCCCGCGTACCAGGTGGGTTGCCCTTGATATTCTGACAAGTAAAATTCTCGTTGAAGGTGTAAGTCCTTCCGCGGTTCAAAAACGAGCAGAAAAACTTGGAAAGCCCTTCTCAATGATGTTTGTGCCTAAAACGGGTGTAACCTATATCCTTTAACTATTTCCACTTTCTTAAAGTATCCATTGTTTCCTGCTCAAGGTGGGGCCATTAGGCCTAAAATACCGATCACCTTGGAAAACCCGGACACTGGGATTACTACTGCAAGAATATTCGCCCTTGTGGATACAGGGGCAGATCGCTGCATGATGCCAAAGTATATTGCCGATTCAACTGGTCACCAGTTGAAACACCCTGCAGCGGAGAAAAAAGTGATGACGGGAATTGGTGGTGTAGGAATTGACACATGGTTGCACACTTTTAAGATTTCCTTATGGAACCCGGAACAATCAGCAATTGCCTGGACCAGCCCCAATCAAAAAATTGGGTGTGTAGAGCATGACAATGTCGGCCCAATTTTGGGAAGTTCAGACTTCCTGAAACACTTCAGTGTGAAAGTCAATTATTTGACTAAAGAAGTGGTGATCGAAATACCTTAGCTAGGCATAGCCGGCAATTTGTCAACATATTCCGGGTTATCATTGACTCCCAGCTTCCTCAAGTAAGCTTCAAAACTATGATTGTTGGTATGCCCGGCTTGGATCTGAATAGCCGCCTTTGACACACCAGCAAAATAGGCATTCTGGATCCCGGACTCTCCTCCTGAATTGACTTCCCATGTACCCGGGAGATCTGAACTTCCTGCCAGGCTTGAAATTATCAGAGAAAATGAAGAAATCATCCGGATACTTCTTGAGATTCATCCTTTCAAACTCGGCCCTGAGATCATCGTGAATCTGAACATGCCGGGATTGCCCGTTTTTTGAGTAACTGCCATCCAAATAGATCTGGTCAGGGTGATACAAGCCAATGTCCCGGATTCTCAGGTGCATCATTTCGGAAGGTCGCATCAGGGTATAGTAGATAAACTTCACAGGAAAGATCATTTCAGGGTATTTCTGATTCATGAACTGCATTATTTCAGCCATCATATCAGAAGTATAGGGATAGACCTTGCTCGGCTTCTTCTTCTTGGAAGGGATGTTTTCAAATGGGTTTTTTTCGATGTACTCTTCACGTTTAAGTACATTGAACATGTTGATCAGCGTGGCCCGGTGGTGATTGAAGGTATAATTAGACTTGTTCGGATCCTGATCCAGAGTCTTGGCATAGAGTTTTGCCAGGTGGCTATTGAAATGAATCAGTGGAGTATTCTGGATCTGCTCATATTCAAGCCACTTGATGAATTGATTGACGATGCTCTTGTAAAAGATGTAGGAGTTTTTCTTTTTGTATAGCCGATCCGGGTTGATCAGCTCCTTTTTAGTCTCCAGGGCGAGCTTCAAAGCCTTTTTTACCGTAACCTGTCTCTTTTTGATGAGCTCCTTTTCTTGATCCTGTTTTGTTCTGATCAGCACCTCGCCATTCCGAAGGCGACGATTGATCTCTTCGATGAGCTCCATTGCCGCCTTATATCGATCCTTGAGCGGAATAGCATTGATTCCTTCAAGGATTTTTCGTTTGAGTTTATTCTCATGAATATCGGTGGCATAGAACACGATACGCCACCTTTGGCGTTTAGAACTGGGATTTGGTATAACTAATTGCGCTTCTCTATATGGATATTTCATCCCCATGAGGCCAGGAAAAAGGCCGATTTCAAGTGATACATACTGATACAAATGGGGACGTTGGGGCGGGAGAGGGCCAGTAACTAACTGACCCTCAATATTTTGCCCTTGTAGCGGGGACAGGACTTGAACCTGCGACCTTCGGGTTATGAGCCCGACGAGCTACCAACTGCTCTACCCCGCGATGTGAATACAAAACTAAGAAA
>JANQHS010000442.1 GCA_028282565.1 Cytophagales bacterium
CCACCCGGCCTGGATGCTTTTGGAAAACACCATCTATCATTTTGAAAAAAAGGTAGACGGCAAAAAGCTCAGACCCTTTATCAAGAAGAAGTTTATCGCCATCCCCGAGAAACTGGAAGAGGAATACTATCAGAGTTTTGTGGGGCCTTTGATTGCCCAATTCGACGTGATCGCCCATGGCATGGAGATTCACCAGGAGAGGTCCGAACCCACAAGCACGATCAGGATTTCGGAATATGCTCAACAATCCGGGAAACTATTTGGCGGTGGGGACCCGGCCGGGGAAGAATCAAAGAATTTTCTGGTCGAGCTTTCTTTTCGTTACGGAGACTTTCTTATTCCCGGACATGAAGACATTCAAAAGCGCGTAAAGATCTCCAGGGACAATGGGCACTATGTATTCCATAAGGTAAAGCGTGACTTTGAGGTAGAGGAGAACACTGAAAAAAGACTCAAAAAACTGGGTCTTGATCTGAAATCGTTCAAAACGCTTATGCCAAAGTCGGAGTTTCAGTCCTGGCTGAGGTTGAATGAAAAAAAACTTGACAAACTGGGAATTGGAATTTGTCAGGACAAGGGAGAAAGCAAGAAATATTTCCTCGGGCGGTCAAATGTGGATTTGGACATCAGCGAATCCGAAGACTGGTTTGATCTCGATGCCAAGGTCAGGTTCGGCGAGTATGTTTTTAAATTCACCGACCTAAGGCCCTATATTCTCAATGGGGTTGCTGAATTTCCATTACCAAATGGGGAGGTGGCGATTATTCCTGAGGAATGGTTCGTTCAGTACTCCGACCTCTTCACGTTTTCGGAATCTTCAAGTGAAGAACAGCTCAAGATCCAAAAACACCACCTCGGAATGGTGATGGAACTGAAGGAAGGAAATCTTGCCAAGGTGACCATTGACCGTAAGCTCGAAAAGCTCAGAGATCAGGAATTTGACCAGGAGTATGAGCTTCCAAAAGAGTTTAAGGGAGAACTTCGTGGCTATCAAAGGGCAGGATATAACTGGCTTCGCTTTCTTGAGTCCAGTCGCCTTGGTGGTTGCCTGGCGGACGATATGGGGCTTGGAAAGACGGTTCAAACCCTTGCCCTGCTGCAGCAGATCAAGGAGACCAATCCCGGCAAAACCTCATTGATGGTCATGCCGACTTCTCTGGTGTATAACTGGCTACGAGAAGCTGAAAAATTCACACCGCAGATCAATATTCTAAACTATACCGGCACCTACCGAAAAAAGGATCCCGATCAATTCAAGAAATATGATGTAGTCGTCACCTCCTATGGAACGGCGAGGATTGACACGGAAATTCTCAATGCTTTTCCTTTTTATTATGCGATTCTTGATGAAGCTCAGGCAATCAAAAACCCAGGGTCCAATATTTTTCAATCGGTCATCCAACTAAATGCCCGGAACAGACTCACCTTGACCGGGACCCCATTGGAGAATACCTCACTGGATGTTTGGTCTCAGATGGCATTCATCAACCCCGGACTTTTGGGTGGTGAAGGGTTTTTCAAGAAAAATTTTCAGATCCCTATCGAGAAAAACCATGACGAACTAAAGACCAAAAAACTCAATGCGCTGATCAAGCCATTCGTGCTGAGAAGAACAAAGGAGCAGGTTGCAAGGGAGCTCCCGGAGAAGGTAGAATATGTCAAGTACTGCATGATGACGGAAGAGCAGGAATCCAAGTATGAGGAAGTGAAGAGTGTCATTCGAAACAGGTTTTTGGAAAGCCCGGAAAATCAGTTGAAGGGACAACATCAGATCTTGTTGCTGCAGGGATTGTCGCAGCTTCGGCAGCTGGCCAACCATCCCAGGATGGTTGATGAAAACTTCGAGGGAGAATCAGGCAAAATGAAAACCCTGAAGCACATGCTCAAGAGTGCCTTATTGGAAGGGCATAAGATCTTGATCTTTAGTCAATTTGTAAAGCACCTGAAGATCATCAAATCCTTTTTGGATCAGGAAGGTGTGTTTTACTCTTACCTCGATGGCGGAACAAAGAACAGGATGGGCCAGGTAGAGTTGTTTCAGGAGGATGAATCGGTGAAGGTTTTTTTGATCTCTTTGAAAGCCGGAGGTACGGGCCTGAATCTTACAGCTGCCGACTATGTATTCCTGCTTGACCCTTGGTGGAACCCGGCTGTGGAGTCGCAGGCAATTGACCGCGCTCATCGCATAGGGCAGGAATCCAATGTTTTTATCTACAGGTTTATCACCAAGGGTACGGTTGAAGAAAAGATCATGAAGCTTCAAGACAAAAAAAGAGGATTGGCAGATGCATTGATCAAAACCGAAGAAAGCTTTTTCAAATCCTTATCAAGGGAAGATCTCGAACAATTATTCGACTAGGCTTTGGGCTTCAAAATCCATCCCCTGGATTCTTTTCCTGTGGTGGCGAAGAAAGCTTCTTCGATCTCGGACCAAAACAAGCCTAAGCGATAATCCTCCTTTACTGAATCTTCAAATTGATTTTTGAAATCAGGATCTTTGGGATCAAAGGCTATGGCCTTGTCGTCAGTTTGATTTCTCTTAAGGATTTTTAATCCCTCCTTCAAGGACGGATTTTCCGATTTGATCTCGATGCTTTCAGGTATTGTTCTTTTCAAATGGGATTTCGGCCGGTTGACCATCATAGCGAGTTTGATTCCCAATTTAAAAATGAAGCCAGGCCCGCTTTTTTGGAAATGCTTCTTCCTGAAAAGCTCCATCGCCCCGTAAAAACTCCTGTTGTATACAGGGTCTTGCTTATCACTGCTTTC
>JANQHS010000471.1 GCA_028282565.1 Cytophagales bacterium
AAGCCGCTCAGTTTAAAAAAATCGAATTTTCTCATAATCTTTCTATTTATCTGTCTTTTCCACAAAGGGTTTGCAAAGTTAAGAAACCAACCAACAACAGAATTGTTCTAATATTTGCAATTCTTACGACTTCGAAAATCCAATAAGGGTATCTTTGCCAACCCAAAAGCATGTTTTTTCGTGCAGAATAGGTCAAAAAAACTTTAGGAAGCTTATCGCTGTTAGAAACGCAATGAAGGTTTCAGTCATACGCCGTGAACACTTCAATGCCGCTCATCGATTGTACAATCCCAACTGGGAAGACGACAAAAATGAGCGTGTGTTCGGACTTTGTTCAAATCCCAATTATCATGGTCATAACTATGAGCTGTTCGTGAAACTCACCGGCGAAATTGATCCTGATACAGGAATGGTTTATGACCTGAAAAAGCTTAAATCCCTCATTAGGGACAATATAATTGATAAATTTGATCATAAGAATCTAAACCTGGATACCGAGGAGTTCAAAGAACTTAACCCGACGGCAGAAAACATTGTCAGGGTTATATATGGTCTTTTACGCGAAAAGATCGAGGACGAATATGAGGTTTCCATCAAACTCTATGAAACAGAAAGAAATTTTGTTGAATACCCAGCAGATCAATGAATACCTTGATGAGGTAGGAGAAAGTCATATTTCCACTTCCTTCGATACACCGATGAGAGCTGATGCCTTTGATCTCAGTGACGAAGAGAAAATTGAGATTATTGAAGGGCATTTTAAAGCGATCATGGAAACCCTGGGTTTGGACCTCTCCGATGATAGCCTCAAGGGAACTCCAAGAAGGGTGGCCAAAATGTATGTCAAGGAAGTATTCAGAGGGTTAAACCCTCAAAATAAGCCCCATGCCCGCCTTTTCAGCAATAAATACGATTATAACGAAATGATCGTGGAAAAGGATATTACCTTCTATTCCTATTGTGAACACCATTTCGTTCCGATTTATGGCAAGGCTCATGTGGCGTACATATCCAGTGGCAAGATCATCGGCTTGAGCAAGATCAACAGGATCGTCCAATATTTTGCTCAAAGACCACAGGTCCAGGAAAGATTGACCGTACAGGTGGCAGAAGAAATGAAAAAAGCACTCCAAACAGAACATGTAGGGGTTGTGATGGATGCCACCCACCTTTGTGTCGCTTCCAGGGGAGTTGGTGATACCAGTTCGAAGACCGGTACCGCATATTTTTCAGGAAAATTCAAGGAAGAAAACACTAAAAAGGAATTCTTAAATTACATCAACGTCTCCTAGCGTTCCGCCAATGAGGCGTATTATTGTGCCTCATTCTTTGTCTAACAATTTCATTTAAATGATGAGAATACTCCTAAGCCTTGCGTTGATTGGAATCCTATGCTTCAAATTTCATGATACCCGCTCCCAATGTCGGGGAGAATCCGAGCTCTCCTTAAAGGAGATCATGAAGGGATATGAATACATCGGTTATCTCCCTGATAATCCTGTATGGGATTTCGATTCTGAAAAGATCTACTTCGACTGGAATAAGGAAGCGGCCCTGATCTCGGCCAAGTACAGCTACGACATTGCTAACGGCAGTGTAGAAAAGATCAAGCCGGAAGACTATAAGGAAATCCCACCTCAAGACGGTCTCAAAAGCAAAGATGGAAGGATCTTCTTCGAAAAATCCGGAGATATTTTTGTCTATCGGCCCGGAAAAGGAAAGGAACCCATACTGAAAACCTTTGATCAGGAATATCTGATCGGTTTGAATGAAGCCGAGTCCGGCTTGTTCTATTCCAGAAACTCCAACATCTACCTACTGGATCTTTCCGCAAACTCCACGACCCAGATCACCAACTTCAAAAGAGGAAATAAGGATGATGACGAAAATGAAGATAGCTGGATCGAAAAAGAAGAGAAAGATCTCTTCGAAATAGTTCGGAAAAGGGATGAGAAGGAACAACTCCAAAAGAAGACAAGGGATGATATGAACACCGGTCAGGCAAAAGCCTGGTACTACTCAAAGGGATATCTGAGCAACTTGGGGATCACACCTGATGGAAAGTACGTGATCTTTAAACAGGTGACCAGAAATCAAAATCCCGAGACCCATGGGATGGATTTTGTGACCGATGAAGGCTATGCCAAGGCACTTGAAGGCCGTGCCAAGGTGGGTTTGAAAAGAGATGACCAGAAAATGGGCATCTACAATGCAGAAATGGACTCAGTCTATTTTATGGACGTATCCAAGCTTCCGGGCATATATGATAAGCCGGCCTTTCTCAAAGAATATCATGAAGGGGAAGATAAATATATGGATACCTACACCCAGCCAAAATCGGTGTATTATCATGGCCCCTATATATCAAAAACAGGAGTCGTAATACTGGACCTGAAGTCCTATGACAACAAAGATCGCTGGATCGTGCAAGTCGATCTGAACAGCGGTGAATTGAAAAACATCGACCACCAGCATGATGAAGCCTGGATAGGAGGCCCCGGAATTGTGGGTTGGACATCTGTTCCCGGAACTCTTGGATGGTTCGACTCCGGAGACAAGATCTTTTTTCAATCCGAAGAATCCGGCTATTCTCATCTCTATACCTATGATCTGAAAAGATCAAAAAGAGAGCAGCTCACCAAAGGTGATTGGGAAGTGCAGGAAACAAGGTTAAAAAATGACCAATCCGGGTTTTGGATCGTTAGCAATGAAGCCGACCCCGGAGAAAAACATCTGTATTCCCTAGATATAAAAGATAAATCCAGAAAGAAGATTACCAGTGAAGTAGGTAACCATGAGATTACGATCTCCCATGACGAAAAATGGGCGATCTCCAGATATTCCTCTTCTAATAAACCCTGGGAGTTGTACCTCATCGATATCGAAAACGCCGGGGTCCCAAAGCAAATTACCCACTCTACCACCGAGGCCTTCAACGCTTATGAATGGGGCGAGCCTGAGCTGGTATATTTCAAAGCCGAAGACGGAGCAGATGTCCGAGCCCGGATCTATAAGCCCGGATCCGAAACAAAAAACGGAGCAGCGGTGATCTTCGTTCATGGGGCGGGTTACCTCCAGAATGTGCATAAATGGTGGAGCAGCTATTATCATGAGTACATGTTTCACAACCTGCTGACCGACATGGGCTATAC
>JANQHS010000033.1 GCA_028282565.1 Cytophagales bacterium
ATTGATTCTTCATGATCAAGTTTTTGTATGATGAAATTTAGGCCTTAATGATCAAGACCAAAAAAGTTCAGGCACTTTTATGCCTTTTGCAAATAACACAACCTACCTCCCCGCCAATCCAGCATGCTCTGGCTTCAGCCTGAAGATCTGGTATGGTGCATGGTACTCCATATGATCCCTTGACTTCAACATCTGGTTGGGGATCTCCGAATCGGTCAGGTACAACCAGCCATCACCACCGAAGCTCAGGCCATCAGCCCAAATGATGCGTTCGTCTTTCAAGAGCGTCCACAAGCTACCGTCTGGTTCCATGACCGCTATTCCCCGGTGCTCAACGTCTGTGATGTAGACCCTACCAACCGAATCCACACTTAGTCCATCACTCAATGGTTTCTTGCCAACAAAATGGACCTTAGGCTCTGTTTCTCCATCCAGGCCACTGATGCAGGCATGCACCTGGACCTTATACAGGCCATCATGGGCCATGGCCCCGTAATAAAGCCATTCTCCTTTTGGGTCAAGGGCGATCCCATCGATCCCGGGTTTGAGGGCGATCAGGCCACCCACGAATTTCATTTCCTTGATCGGATTCTGAATGATCCAATCCTGGGCTGTCACGGATGGATCTCCTTCCAGCAGACGGGCACTTTGCCCTGTTTTGGTATCAAGGACCACCAGGGCTGGATTTTTTCCAAAGAAAGAGACATCCGCAATGAACACATAGCGCCCGTCATTGCTAACCTGCAGATCGTTAAAGAACGATCCCTTTTCCGCGATCCTTTGGCTGAACACATGCTCGTAAACAAGCTCATTCGTAGCAAGGTCAAAAGCCGATACCTTCACCTCATCGAAACCATGAAATCCATGGTCGATCACCCAAAGGCGATTGATCGGGTCGATCACCAGCCCGAGCACCTCACCAAAATGCGCATCCTGAAACTTCTGATCCGGATAAGGAATTGCCTCTCCATTCACGATCTCCAGCACTTTGTGGTTCTCGGGGCGTGACTCCGGGTGGACGGTAAAGAAAATTCGATTATCTCTTGAAACCGCGATGTTTCCCAAGGGCTCATCGTATTGAAAGACGATCTCCAGATCGTGAGAGTTGAGTTTTGGTTCCCCGCTGAGATCATGATAATACTCTCCCCCGCCATAGCGCATGCGAGCAAGCAATGCCAAACCCGCGAAAAATACGAAGATCATCAGCAGGGGCAGAACAATTCTTTTGATCCAGGAAGGGGTCATTTCTGAGGTTTATTCTCCTTTAACGAAGAAAGAAAGCGGTGGGTTGATGGCAGAAGTATTCTCATTGATGGTGGCGAATTTAAAGCAGAGGTCAAATCCTCCAAAATTTTTATGTGAATACATACGACTGGGCTTTGAAGCAACGGATTGGTTCAGCAACTTTATATAAGCTGTAAAGTGTATTTACCATGAAAAGAACTCCTGCTTTTGCAATACGTGATTTATCCTCTACGTCCAGAATGATCGTATTTCCTACTCTCCCAAGGGGAATAACTTCATTGGCCAACATTTCCGGAAACAGCCCGGCATATATATGGTGGGCAGTTGAAAAGATTCACCTTCAGGCTGTAAATCAAGATTGATTTTGGACTGGATCACACATTGGTATTTCAACATCCCCATCGGATTGTCCTGTCTTCTTGTATTTCGGGAGGATGTAAAATACCGATCTATCAGGATCATCTGGCCCTTCATCATCATACTTATAGCAATCCTTGGATGGTGGTCAGTTGATTTCAGGGCATTTCAGGAAACCGTATTTGTAAATTTCCTATATATCACTATTGTCATTGGATCCTCCTTGCTATTCCTTAAATCAAGAGGCTTATCACTTCAAGAAATTCTCAAAAGGAAAATCTGCTGGGGAGACATTTTGATCTCATTCACATTGCCATTCCTTTTTTCCATTCAGTCTTTGGTATTCTTTTTTCCGATTGTCTGTGCGATCTCCATAACCACCCAATACATGTCGGAGCCCGGTAAGAGTATT
>JANQHS010000041.1 GCA_028282565.1 Cytophagales bacterium
AAAATCCCAATCAAGTACCCTGTCCCACTTCTTTCTCCATCGGAATTCAGCCCCAAGCTCCTCCCAGAATGCTTCGGGTTGCTCAATGCTACGTCGATAGGATTTTAAATAATCTTCAAACCATCTTGAAATATTTTTCATATCAGTTGTACTTCTTTATTAACTGCCTGTAACTGCCCACATAAGCCCCACCAAACAAATTTGCATGTACCAAAAGGGGATACAAATTATAGACTTCAAACCGATTCTCAAACCCGCTTTCCATTTGGAAGACCTCCTGGTATGCATCATAAAAACCCTCTCCAAACCTTCCAAACAAAGTGGTGAAGGCAATCTCTATTTCCCGATTTGCAAAATATATCGCCGGATCTATTAGACATGGAAGTCCATTTCTATCGACCATCAAATTTCCACTCCAGAGATCACCATGGATCATAGCCGGATTTTCCGGACCCTTCAATAACTCTAAAAAAATTCTGTTCGCACTATCACAAAGTCGAATATCATCTGAACCCAAAATGCCCGCATCCACGGCCATCTGCAGAGGTTTGTTGATGCGATTCTCCACAAAAAACTCAGGCCAGTCCCTGTTGGCATCATTGTACTGAGGCAATGAGCCGATGAAGTTATGCTCTTCCCATCCAAACTCTAGGGCGGATTGCCGATGGAGTTTCGCTAGGCCTCGTCCAAGCTCCTCCCAATAATTCTCATTCCTTCGACCTCCTGTAATACACTCCATCACCAAATAAGAATCCTCCTCAAACTCTCCAACCAACAAGGGCTGTGGAATTGTCAGCGAACATGAGTCCCTGAGCCTCTCCAATGCCCTAAATTCTTTTTCAAACATCATCGGAAAGGCTTCTCTGGAGTTCCATTTGACGAAAAAATCCTTTTCACCGGAGACAAGAATGGCAGTATCATTAATACAGCCCCCAGTGGCGGCCATTACCCGGTCAATTCCCCCGACCGTATAAGCTCCCCTCCTCAGTTCAGTTCCTATATGCTCTCTGAATGCCTGATCCATTATTGATGTTTAACTATTGAGCCCGGAATAAGCGATAAACTTCATCAAAAGCTACCAAAGACAAACTAAAGGTTGATATTAATCAGTATTTCAATATTTCCCGAACTTATATTTGAGCTTCATTTTTTCCCATGAATACTTCTTACTCAGAAGAGGAACTTAAGCAGGAGTTCAGGAATATACCCAGTACGGTAGGCGAGGGTAACAAGCGGAAATGGATCTATCCCAAAAAACCTTCGGGCACATGGTTCAAACGTCGAATGATCGTTGCCTATTCATTGCTTGCCGGTTTTATTATTCTGCCCTTTATCAAGATAAATGGAAACCCCTTTTTTCTGGTTAACATCCTCGATCGAAAATTCATCTTCTTCGGCAATATTTTCTGGCCTCAAGACACCTATCTGATCGTTTTGGCAGGCCTGATCCTCATTGTGATCATCATCCTGTTTACAGCGGTTTATGGTAGGGTATTCTGCGGATGGACCTGTCCACAAACCATTCTGATGGAAATGGTTTTCCGGAGAATTGAATACTGGATCGAAGGTGACTTTCGCCAACAGAAGAAACTCAATGAAAGTCCCTGGACCAGGGAAAAGATCATCAAGAAAACGGTCAAGCAATCGCTATTCATCCTGATCTCCATTTTTATGGGGCACATTGTATTGGCCTATTTGGTCGGCATAGACGAAGTCATGGTGTTGGTGTCCTCTTCCCCCCTTGACCACATCTGGGGATTTGCTTCCCTTATAGCTTTCAGCGCCACTTTTTATCTGGTATTTGCCAAGGTGAGGGAAATCGTTTGTACTGTCATTTGCCCCTATGGCAGACTTCAAGGTGTTTTGATGAACAAGGAGAGTATGGTGGTCGCCTATGATAATGTCAGAGGTGAGCCGAGGGGAAAGATCAAAAAAGGAGAGGATCAGGGATCAAAAGGAGACTGCGTGGACTGTACGCTTTGTGTGCAGGTTTGCCCCACAGGAATTGACATCAGAAATGGCACCCAAATGGAATGCATCAACTGTACAGCCTGTATCGATGCCTGCAATGATGTGATGGAAAAAGTAAACCGGCCAAAGGGATTGATCAGATTCGATTCCATTGTTGGGATCCAAAACAAGGAAGGCTTTAAATTCTCAACCAGAGTGATCGGGTACACAATAGTGCTGGTTGTTCTCACAGGGATCTTTGGATTCCTGATGACCCAAAGGAGTGAAATTCAGGCGACGGTTTTAAGAGTCCCGGGGCAATTGTATCAGCAGAATCCCGATGGCACCATTAGCAATCTGTATAATGTGCAGTTGGTAAATAAAACCTTCGATGAAAAAGAGATCCAATTGTCGCTGAACTCGGAGTATTCCGGGGCGACAATTGAACTGGTTGGGGAAACAGATCTGATGCTTAACCCTCAAGAAACCTCGGAAGGCGTATTTTTCGTAAAAATTCCAGCTGGAGAACTGAAAGGAATGAAATCAAAAATCAGCGTGGAGATCTATGTAGAAAATGAATTAATCACCAGGGAGGAAACCACTTTTATTTCTCCCACAGCAAACAAAAAATGAACTGGGGCTGGGGAGTTGTATTGATCTTTGCCGCCTTCATCACCATGATGGCATATTTCTTCCTAAGAGCAATGACCGTTGATCTGAACATGGTCAGAGAAGACTACTATAAGGAAGAGGCGGACATCAACAGAACAAATCAGTTGAGCTCAAACTATGAATCTCTTGGAAAAAAAGTACGGTTAGAGTTTAATACTGAGCGTTCCATACTGATGCTCGAATTCCCAAACAAGCTGGAATCAGGATCAGTCTGGATCTACAGGCCCTCAAGTTCAAAACTCGATCAGCGTTATGCCCTCCCCGTCGATCAGGATAGCGTTGTTTCCATCAAGACCCAAGCGCTCCTTCCCGGTTTTTGGAGAGTGAAATTGGAATGGGTTTCCAAAGGTATAGGATACTCCGCCGAGGAGGCTCTTCAAGTCAACTGATGCTGTTTTCCGGATTCATGCTAGGTTTTTTTGGAAGCCTTCATTGTGTAGGCATGTGTGGCCCGCTCTGGGTTGCTGTGAACAAAAAGTTCCCCGGTTACCAGTTCATGCCCTGGCAGGTCTGGTATCATTTCGGAAGGATCCTGACCTACTCTCTTCTAGGCATATTGTTAGGAACACTGGGATTGGCGATTGGATTGGCAGGCATCCAAAGTGTGGTTTCAATTGGTCTAGGGCTGGTGGTTTTTCTGTATTTCCTCCTTCCTGGTGTCAAAAACCGCGTAGGGCTATTTTCAAAGAACATGTACCTTCTACCCGGGAAGTTCCGTGAATGGTTTTCTAAGGCATTTCACTACTCTTATAACCTGTCAGCCTTTCTTTCAGGACTGTTGAATGGACTTCTTCCCTGTGGATTGGTATATCTCGGACTTTCAGGAGCTCTGACACTCGACACCCCATGGGAAGGTCAGCTTTATATGTTTGCTTTCGGTATCGGAACCCTGCCCGGACTTGTTGTCTTACCTCCGCTACTGAACAAGCTTGGAAAAAGGCTTCCTTCCATTTTACCATTGGCCACTCGGGTCATTGGAATACTCTTCGGACTATATCTGATCTACAGAGGCTTGGGACTAGGATACCCCGGAAGCCCGGAACTGATCTACGATAAGGTGGTCGACACCATTATCACTGTATGCGGTTTGGATTAGTTCACTATTCATGAATGGCCAAAAGGGGAATTTCAGAATGAAAAGCCAGAAGGTCTGTCTTGCTTACCCTGAACAATCTTTCAAAAAAATTGTGTTCCCTAACATATACGGTGAGAAGGCCAATCTCATTTTCTGAAATAAAATCGTTTACGCCAGCCCTAAAATGCTCGAATATTGAAGTACTGATCGAATGCTTGACCGTGTTGAAATAGGCATCCAGGGTTGCCAGATCATCAAAATGCCTTGGAGGCTTTTTTCCTTTAACATAGAGAATATGAACATAGGAGCTAAATTCCTTCGAAAAGAGCTTCAGATTCTTCAGCTCAGGGGAGTCTGGTAAGCCCTCATAATCAAACAGAAAAAGGATATTCTTTGGATCCACATACCTGGCTTTGCCCGGAACTACAAGTACGGGGCATTTTACTCTATGAATAACATTTGAAGCCGTGCTGCCGATAAAAAATTCGTTCAATCCACTTGCCCCTTCCGTCCCCATGAGCACAAGATCAGGCTTCTCGGAATGCACGGATTCCTCAATACCGTCTACAGCATTACCTGCTATCGCAAATGACCTTTTGACAAGGTCACCCAGTTTTGTCTCAATTTCCTTCAGCTTGTTGTTCGCCCATTCTTCAAGTTCATCCGATAGTATGGGTTCCGGATAGATCTGCGAATCAGCAATGGAAACGTTATAAGGAATGCAATGAATAATCAGTATTTCGGCGCCAAACCTTCTTCCCAGATTAGCGCCATATTCCAGTGCATTCAGCGAACAGGCGCTAAAATCAACCGGAATGAGGATTTTCTTGATCTCGTTCATGATTTCTATTAAATAAATATCCGGCTACCTACTCCTTCTAGCGATGAGGATTATCATTGATAAATATGGTCAATATCAGATCGGTAAGAAGTGTTTTTTCTACTTTCGAAATTGAAAAAAGAATAATATGATCAAGCATATCCTCGTACCTACTGATTTCTCTCCCCTTGCACATTCCGCTTTGCAATTCGCGGTCAGAATAGCCGAAAAAACAGGAGCAAGGATCCAGTTATCGCATATCATTGAATCCCCGTCAGCAACTTATAATTCCCTTGATGTTATGGGGCAGGTGGAAAGCGATGATGACTTTTTAGAGGAAAAGATCTTCACCAAGCTTTTGGTCGACAGGGTGAAACTCAGGCTGGAAAAACTAACCAAAGAAAACTCGAGCGACCGGGTAAAGGTCAACTACAAGGTTTACTTTGATTCCCCCTATCGAAGTATTATGGATCGGATCAAACACGATGGTGTGGATATGATCATCATGGGCACCAAGGGTGCTTCGGGAATTCAGGAAATGCTGGTCGGTTCAAATGCCGAAAAGGTGGTACGACATTCCGATGTTCCCGTGATAACCATAAAATCCGAGAATGAACCAAGGCTGCCTCAAAAGATGGTTTTTGCAAGCGATTTCAGCGAAGACATGGACCATGTCATGCCTTTCATCAAAGACCTTCAGAACCTTCTGGAAGCCGAGTTACAATTGCTCAGGATCAACACACCGAATGATTTTCACACCTCCAGATCACTCGAAGATCTCATGAGCAAATTCGCGGATAAGCATGGCCTGAAAAACTGGAGCCAGCATATCTACTGCGATATAGTCGAGGAGGATGGGATCATCTACTTCTCGGAAGAGCATGATGCAGATATGATCATCATGCCGACACATGGAAGGAAAGGATTCTCCAGACTACTGGCAGGAAGTATTTCAGAAGACGTGGTGAATCATGCCCATCGTCCGGTGCTTACACTCAAGATCAGATAGGGCCGGAAGCAAACAACTTCAGGGTTCCCTTTTGTTCTTCAAAGTATCCTGTCTCGTAGCAGCAAACAACATTGGAGCCATTTTCACTCTTCAGGTGAGTGAAATAATCAAAATTGAAGCCCTGGGCCTCAAGGTTCTCCCTGGTTGTTAAACGCACACCCTGGGAAAGCAATCTTACGAGTAGAGACCTGTTTCGCTTCAAGACACGATTTACTCTCCTGACGCTCTCAGCGTTTTGGCGGTATAAGCGATTATGAAATGAGGCTCTGCATTGATCACCGCAGAACTTCTTGTCTGACCGGCCGAAAATGTTCAGACCGCACTCCTGACAATGCCTGTCGTTTTCCTGGATTTGATAATTCATTTTTGAAGTGACTATAATAAAATCTAGGAATTTTTTTTAACCATGTCAAATCACTCCGGGTTCGGTTAGTCATGAATTGACAACATCTTATTCTCAGACGCTCCTTCTTCTTTTCCCGGAAAAGTGCACTGATATCCCCCTTCTATTACTTTCCGATATTGTTCGTATACAGCCGTTCACAGGCTATTTCACTTGCACAATGAGATCGACTGGAGAAGCACATTTCACCCGGAAAAAGAAACTCGGCCTGATCACTTGCCATTGTTTGCTGTGAGGAAGTGATGGCTATAGGCATCAGAAAAGCTCATTGCCCCAGGGCATCATTATGTGAAATTATTCGGATATCTAACGACTCAGGAAATTTTCATGCATTGTTTTGATCAAGCCATTACGGCGATGTATTATTTAAACGATTACTACATGAATACTTTGAGAAACAAGGTCCAACTCATTGGCAATCTCGGTATGGACCCCGAGGTCAAGGAAATTGCCAACGGAAGAAAAATGGCAAAGTTCACCATGGCCACCAACGAAAGTTATCGCAATGCCAAAGGTGAAAGGATCCAGGACACCCAATGGCATAACCTTATTGCATGGGGCCCAAGGGCAACTTTTGCCGAAAAGTACCTCCTAAAAGGAAAAGAAGTTGCCCTGGAAGGAAAGCTTATCCATAGAAATTATGAAGACAAGGAAGGAAAAAAGCGGTTTGTCACTGAGATACAGGTAAGTGACTTTCTGATGCTGGGAAGGAAAGAGAATTGATTTCTCAAATAGTTTTTGGTTCGGTTTGGTAGTTAGTAGCTAGTTTGTGAGAAAAATAGGGGGAGGATGATCCTCCTCCCATTTTTCAAAAAAGCTTAACCGCCCATCTTACTCATTTCATCCTCAAGAGTCTTTTTGAACTTCTCATAATCGTAATCGATCTTGGTTCTTTCCTCCTGAGAGAGCCTTTCATTATAAGCAGCAACCAGATTATCAGCAGAAAGCTCAATGGCGATATAGGTCTTATATTTTCCTTCAGCGGTCTGGACAAGTTTTTCACATATTGTTCTGGTACCCTGGATCTCCTGGTTTACCACCTCCCTGTTCAACTGCTCATACCTCTCTTCTACTTCTTCCTTATTGTTAAACTCTCTCGAGTTCACATAATTATCGGTTACAGCCTTAACGGTGGTGGAAATACTGGAAGCCAGTTCAGCTCTTGCATTGGAAAGCGCCTTCTTTTTTGAAGTCACTTGGTCCATGCTTTCTCCAATTGAATTTGCCCTGAAGGCTTCTTTGGTTGTAAAATAGTCAGGGCCTGAGCAAGGTACTGATATTTCGGTTTCACCCTTTGGTGTCTGGGTCTTCTTCCCCTTACAGGAATCAAGGATAAAGGCAGATGCCAGGATCAAGGCCGGCAGGATCAATGAATAATTCCTTTTCATAACGTGGATATTTAATGTTTATATGTCGTTTGCAAATTCTTTGCCAAAGTTAGTTTTCCTATTTCAATATGGAATTGATCAGCTCCGGAATCTTTTCATCCTCAAGGACTTTCAAACCCTCATTATAGGCATAGCGGGCAGATCTCTCATAGTCGCTGCTATAGCCCTTAATTTTTGAAAACCCACCCTGATATATCTGTTCACCGGTACCAGATTCAGATACCGCAATTTGAAGGTTGGAATATGTAATACAGGTAGAACCGGATTTGGGTCCTTTATCCAGGCTCCCCGAAATCACCATGCTCAAACCCGAATTTGCTTTCGATTGTGACAATGAAAAACCCGCCTTGGTCAGGGCATTTTTAATGACGGGATAATAGGACAGGGAAGGATCCTTTTTGCCCATTACGGTCTCTTCGGTGCTCACAAAGATGGTAGGCCGCTTTATGCTGATCTCAACAAAATCCTTGGGTTGGACCAGGCTTTGCAACACCATGCTGGCCAACTGATCGTTTTTATCTCCGATAAAGACAGAAGGGTCTACGGCAACCATGAGTTTTTGCCTGGCATCCCTGGAATCAATTCTTGAAACCAGAATGGTCAGTTTGCCATCCGCATCGGAATAATAACTGGGATGGACATCACCTCCTCCAACAGCAAAAGAGGCACGCACCGGAATACCCTCTTCCACCTGTCCTGAATTCGCGTTTTTTACTATACCCCGAATTTTCAATCCCTTATCCAGCCTCCTGTCCGTCTCGACCATCTTGGGATCCACCTCGATCTCCAGATTTTCCATGACCTTCTGTGTTCTGGTAAAGAGGTCGACGCCGAGAAAAACGGTTTCACCATTGATATCCACGCGGGTTGGGCTTCCGAGGAATTTTTCCAGGCTTTTGAAACCCTTGGCATAATAGCTCAGGGCCCCGGCCAGGTTGCCGGCATTCTCATCAGAGATCGCATTTTTCCGC
>JANQHS010000059.1 GCA_028282565.1 Cytophagales bacterium
GCAATTTTTGCATAAAAATTACCTCGATTACCATGAAAAAGTTTTACAACTCCTTATTAATGCTCTTGGTTGGAACTGCAGCCTTTGCTCAACTTCCGACCTCGATTGAAGTAGACACGGTTTGGTACCCCGATGAAGTGGTCGTACCTTCCAGTCCCTTAGTATCTCAGGTGCTATTCATCGGAGGACACACCCTGGTGCAGACTACGCAAACCTATGGAACACCAGCTGGTGAAACTCCTGCGAAACAATGGCATGACTTCATCGGGTTTACTCCTGATAACAGCTCAAACGATCTTGGATGGGTATCAGTGAACCATGAAAGGATCAACTCGAATGACTCTATCGGAGACGGTGGAGGAATGACGGTTTTTAAGATCGGTCTGGAAAACGATACGCTTGTTGTTCTGGATCAGACCTTAAGCGATGGAAGATCCGGAAAATACTTCAACGTGGATTTCGTAAATCATACCGGCGAAACCGGCATGAACTGCGGAGGAATTGTTTCTCCCGTTGACGGAAGGATCTGGACTGCCGAAGAATGGTGGAGAAGCGATAATTCCAGTATTCCGGACAGAGACACCTCGGATTTCATCATCGGTGTCGGAACCGTTGATGGACAGGCCGCACCAGCGGGATTCCCAGGGTTCAACAACGATACTATCCACAAATACCAGAACTACAACTACATGACAGAGATCGATCCAAGAGAAGCGGTTGCGATCAGAAAGCAATACAATTGGGGTCGTCAGGCCTTTGAAGGTGGTGTTGTAATGTCTGATAACCGGACCGTCTACCTTGGAGAAGATGCGACTCCGGGTTGGCTTTCCAAATTCGTTGCCACTACTCCCGGAGATTTCACCGAGGGAGACCTCTACGTTTTCAAGCACGATGCTCCCGGCAATAACTGGGTCCAAATTGACAATACAGACCTGGACAAAATGTTGAACTACAAAGACGAGGTAGTCAATGCCGGAGCAACAATGTTCAACAGGGTCGAGTGGGTGACCGCAGACCCCTTGACCGGAAAGGTTTACTTTACCGAAACAGGTCGTGATAATCCTGCCTCAAGATGGATCGGTGAGCATGGAGACGGTGCCGTACATGCCCCTCATCACATTGCAAGAGCAACTGCTCAGGGAACAGATCCGGATTCTTCGGATTATGCGGATTACTATGGCCGGGTAATGGTTTATGACCCAGTGACCGAAGAGGTCAGCGTTCACCTTGAAGGTGGTCCCGAAATGACAGACCCCCCAACAGGTCCATATCCATACAGGGCGCTTTCTAACCCTGACGGTTTGAGTGCATGGGTAAGCGGTGGCAAATCATTCCTTTTGATCCAGGAAGACCTAAATGGTTCTTCTCATGGAAGGGTTCCTGCAGGAATAAACAACAGGACATGCGAACTCTATATCCTTCCCTTGGAAATCTCAAATCCTAGCTATGATGACTTGAGAAGGATCTCCATTGTTCCGGTTGGAGCAGAAGTCACGGGTGCCATCGGGTTGCCGGATCAAAACACCATTTTGGTCAACTCTCAGCACCCATCGGGATCCAATCCTTTCCCTTACAATAACTCCTTGACGTATTCAATCACCGGCTTCAGAGGAATTCTATCTGACCTTGCCCGGTATGAGCCAAAAATGGACGGAGGGTTTAACATTCACCCTAATCCGACTACAAGGGAGTTATTTCTGGACGCACCTTCCGACATAGCTATCTATGATGGCAATGGAAAAAGGGTAATGGTGCAGAGGAATGTAAAGTATGTAGACGTTTCCGGATTGACTCCTGGCATCTATTATATCAGGAACTCCAGCGCTGAGACCAAGAAGCTGATCATCCAGTAAAGTAATTCTAATCCTAACGGGCAACAGCCCCGGGCTATTCGACACCAATTCGAATACGTCCGGGGCGCCCTTTTTTAATTCATTATGAGAAAGAGCAGGTCCATATTTCTTGCAGGGCTTATTTCAACGGTCCTATTGTCAACAACCCTTTACAGATCAATTATTGAAGAATCCTTTAGAGAGAGTTATCTCAAAACATTGGGGGATTTCAGCAGAACATCCGAAAAGCTGTTTCTTACAGCTCAAAAAAAAGAAGGTTCGGATGAGTTGATCAGACTTTATCATCAAGCGAGAAAGAACTACAAGAGCATCGAATTTCTCGCAGATTATTTGGACCATGAATTCTGCGTTTCCTACCTCAATGGAGCTCCTCTGATAAAGCTGGAGAAAAACGCTCCTGTTCCTACCCCAATTTATCCGGTCGGGTTACAAAAACTTGAAGAATTGGTTTATGAACATCACGTGAATACGGATTCCCTGATCATTATTGCCAAAAGACTTTCTTCCGATACCAAAAAATTCCATTCATACCAGAAATCCATTCCTATGGAGGATCGCCATGCCTTCGAAGCTATAAAAGCTGGTCTGGTTAGGGTTTTCACTCTTGATTTTACGGGATTTGACAGCCCCGTGAGTGATTCCGCTTTGGTTGAAGCCTTCTATTCTTTTAGGGGTATTTCCAGATTATATCATAAGTACGAGCCAAGCCTCCGGAAAAAGAACGAGCAACTCTACAATGAAACCACTCAACTTTTCGAGCAGGGATTGTCAAGCCTGAAATCTGAGAAAAGCTTCGATGATTTTGACAGGCTGCAATTCCTGAGAACGATAATCAATCCTCTTTCCGTCAACATCGAAAAAAGCAGGTCTGAGCTGGGAATTGAATCATGGTCCGAGGTATACAGATACCCAAGGCCCATCAACGAAGGAAGCGACCTTCTCTTTGACCGGGATTATTTGGATCCATATTCTTTCGCCAGCCTTTCCAGACAGGAGGACAATGAGAAGGTCTTGGAGCTGGGAAAAGCACTCTTTTTTGACCCGATCCTTTCCTCAAACAATGAAAGATCATGTGCCTCCTGTCATAATCCCAGGATGGCATTCAGTGATGGCAAACGGAAGAGTACTTCTTTTGATAAAAAAGGAACCACCCCAAGGAATTCTCCGGGATTGATCAATTCGGTCTACGCAGAAAAGTATTTCCATGACCTGCGGGCGGAGGATCTCCCTACCCAAATCGAAAATGTCCTGTTCAGTCAAAAAGAATTTGCGAGCAACTGGAAAGAGCTTGAAAAGAGGCTTTATTCCGAGGATGAGTTCCCAAAAAAGTTCTCCGAGGCCTTCCCAATGTTCGGAGATCAAGCGATCAATAAACATACGGTCACCTCGGCTCTCTCCTCCTATTTGATCTCTCTTAGCGGCAATAACTCTCCATTCGATCTCTATGCCCGGGGAGAATCGGATGAGCTTGATCCTGAGGCTATTAAGGGTTTTAACCTGTTTATGGGAAAAGCGGGCTGTGGTACATGCCATTTTGCTCCCACTTTCTCAGGCCTGGTTCCACCCTATTATTATGAAAGCGAGTCAGAGGTATTAGGTGTACCCTCCGGACCGGAACAAGGAGCGACATTGGATACTGATCCGGGCAGATTTGGTGGTCAGATCAACGACCGGATCTTCTTTTTCAAACACAGCTTTAAAACCCCGACTGTGAGAAATATTGGTCTAACGGCTCCATATATGCATAATGGGGTTTATGACTCTCTGGAGCAAGTGATGGTCTTCTATAATGAAGGTGGCGGGCTTGGGTTAGGGCTGGATGTCCCTTTTCAAACCTTACCTCCGGATTCACTTCATCTCGACGAAATGGAAATTCAGCAGATCATTTCCTTCATGAATTCACTGGAAGACCTTTCCTCTGCCGATGTGGAGACAGAGGTTATTGGGTATTGATCTCGCGTTATTTGATGACCAACTTTTTGGTCAAAGCATTTTTCTCTGAAGAGATCACCAGAAAATACACGCCAGGGGCAAAATCCCTCAGGTCAAAATAAACCTTGCTGGATCCTTCGCTAAAGTCTCTTGTTCGAGTCCTTACTTGCCTACCGAGTTGATCGATAATCGATAAGTCATACTCAGCCGGGATTTTCAGATCCATGTCTACAACCACAAACTCCGAAGCGGGATTTGGATAAAGCTTCACGTCAACATTGTTCTTTGGCTCCTTGAGTCCGAGTGAGATCACCGGGATGGAGTATTGCATGATCACCGACTGCTGCGGGCCTGGGTTAGTGGAGTTGTATTGATAGCCTATATAATCATCAGATTGCCAGATGATTTCCACATTTCCACCCCGAACAATGGGATAAGTGTATAAAAAATAATCCTCTTCTGTCCATGAACCGCCAACCACACCGGCAATCTCCTCGGCCACGTTTCTCGGTGCACTCCAGGTTGCCCCGTTATCGAAGCTCCCCATGGAATAAATATCAGTAGCTACACCCCACTTGTTATCATTACCTTGGGTGAAGGTGAAAAAGGGAGCAAGATCCTCTTTTACAGCTGTCCAGGTCAGGAAAACAAAACCATTATCGTTAACAGCTACACCAGGACAGGCGGTTGGCCCATGTGTATAGTACTCTCCAATGGAATCAATATCTTGAGGAGTACCATCTATGCCGTTCCCATCTTCATCTACATAGGAAAGTAGATGGAGTTGATTTCTGGTTGTAGGGTCATTCAGATTCAGATTGAAACCCATGCTCTCATTCCAATAATAAAGACCGGTATGCCCAAAAGGAAAATATTCCTGGGCATCATAGGTCCCGGGAGTAGATCCCATGAGGGTAGCCGCCGCCGCTACATGAACCTGATCCTGCCCGTCAATAGCTACAGCAAACATGCAATCGAAGTTATAGTCAGTAGCTAAGGAGCCCATGGTACCCCTACCCTGGGATGAGTCAAGTTTAATAATCGGAGTGGCATTCCAGGTATCCCCGTTGTCTGTAGATTTGAAAAGGAAGGTATGGTTGAACAATCCACCGGCCACTATCGCCACAACACTTCCCCTGGCAAAAAGAGCAACCTCGCCCTGTACGTACTCTCCGTTCTGAATCCAATCGGAGTCAACAAGGACTGCCGGATTATCGACCCCCTGCCTATCCCAGGTAGCCCCTCCATCGGCTGACCTTGAATAGGTAAAAGCCATTTTACCGGAAACCATCTCGGTATTTACATGATGAACATAATTATTGGCAGCAACCGAATTCCCAAATCCCGTTCCCAGGAATGACAAGTTTTGATTCTCCTGCCAGGAGCCCATACCCGCAGTAGACCTGGAATGAGCGTACCTTGGGCTTGCACTGAAAATGAGATCCTCCGTGAAACTCGAAGCGACAGAGGGGGATTGGCCTGAATTAGATCTGACCGGATATTCATTTCCGCCCCAATCACCGGCGGAATTATCAAAGTAATTATACCCGATATTCAAAGTACCTCCCCCACCGCCGGCACCTGGGATGTTCTCCGTCCAAACGGCTGTCTTATTCAAAGTAGGCGTAACCAATAAGCGGTTCTGCATTGACGCCTCCGCCTGATAATCATAAGAAGTATGTCCTATTGAATCTCCCCAGGAACCCCGATGACCGTAGGTTACCCTGACAATTGAACCATCATGGTAATGAACAAACCTTTCCTTTGGTCGTGTTGACTTTCCATCACCATTCCCATCCCCGATCGGGAAAGAGATGGCGCTTTCCGCAACGAAGAAAAACAAAAAGAGGAACAGAGGGTAAATACGATTTTTCATAACTTTTTTGAATGTTTTATTTCTACAAAACGAAGGAAAACCTTGGTCTTACCAAATTAAAAAACATGGCGCTCTTAATAGAACCCAATGTCAAAAACCAAGCCGAAAGCAAAAAAAAAGGCCACACTTGCGTGCAGCCTTTTTATCAAAACTCAAGTCGCCTATTCAACAATAAGCTTCTGAGTAATAGATCCTCTTTCAGACTTGATTGTTACAAGATAAACTCCTGTGCTGAAAGAATTCACATCCAGTGAAACAAGGTTTGATCCGGTTTCCAGGCTCAAAGCTCTGTTTTCAACCACCTGACCAAGAAGATTGGTTATAACCAAATCATAACCCGCTTTGCTTCCAAGATCAAGCATGATATCAACATGAGAGTTCGCCGGGTTAGGATACATGCTCATATTCACATTTTCTCTTACATCTCTAGGATCAGCAAGACCAGTCAGAGCACTGTAAGGGAATTTATAGTAAACCATTTCATTGTCGGTGAAAACGGTAGACTGATTGATGATCTCTCCACCTGATGTCGCACCTGACATGTAAAGCAGGTGCACGTTTTGGTCGCTACCAATTATCGGAAAGGCATAGGAATGAGTCTCATTTTCAACCGGAGTTCCAAACCCAAGACCAATACCGGCAACATCATTTGCAATATTGATACCTTCGGGTTGCCAGGTCGTTCCGCCATCAAACGAAGCAATAGCATAAAGATCTCTGTGGAATTTTTGAAGACCATCGTGGTTACTTGCCTGAAGAAGAATTCCCTGAAGGACAGCATCTTCCTTAGGAGCATTCCAGGTCAGTACAATTGTTCCGTTATCCGCAATTGAAACACCAGGGTTGGTAATTACACCGGCGTTTGAAATCCTGGGAATAGAGTCAAAATCAAAAGTAGTTGTGTTTACGCCGTTTCCGTCCTCATCAACATAGGTCAAAAGAACAAAATCCTCATTTGCAGAAGTATCTCCTTGAATCAATGACTGATCGAATCCCATGGATTCATTCCAGTAGATCAAGCCAGGGTTGAATGGGAAGTAAGTTCCGGCTCCACCGATCTGGCCGGCAGGAGAGCTGGTTCCAACCAATCCGGCTGCAAGGTGAACCATTCCGTTTGCATCGATAGCAACTGCGTGGTCCATACCGGTTGTGAAGTGAAAATAGTCACCAGTGGCCGGATCGAATTCAGCATAACCATCAGCGGTGTCGAATTTAAAGATCCTGTTATGAGTCCAGGTATCACCACGGTCCGTAGATTTCCAAAGGTGAATATGCTCGTCCCATCCACCGCAGACGATAGCTACATTATCTCCTCTGGCTTCCATTACATGTGTATCTCTTGATTGGTTACCTCCGGCAATGAATTCAGCCGGATCCATTCCAGGCAAAACCACATCAACAAGATCCCAGGTAACTCCACCATCAGGAGAGCGTCCATACCAGAATCCATCTGTCACTCCATTAGCATTTCCGTTGTAAGCCATGTGAATGGTATCTCCGGAAGCAGCAGAAGCCGGGAACAGAGTCATGTTCGCTGAAACACCGTCCAATGGGGTATTGGTCCAAGCAGTCGCAGCATCACCAGCAGTCGGCCGTGTATGTGTTTGAAGAGGTGCTCCGGTTGTCTCATGAGATATCACAATATCTCCGGCACCACCATGCGCTGGCATTGTTGGCCATCCTCTACGAACATCGCCGATCGACTCCTCAGTACCCCATGTTTGGGTACCTGCATTATAGTAGTTGTACCCAATTCTCCTGTCATCTCCTCCTGGATCAGCAACAGGTCCTTTGGTCCAAACAACTGATATATTACCATTCGGCTCAACTCTGATCTTAGAATCAATAGATGAGTTTGAATGGTAATCATAAGCGGTCATACCTATCACATCTCCGTAAGAAGCGGCTCCGATCCTCAATATTGAAGCAGGATTGTTGGTAAGTACTGGATTTTGATTGTCGAAGGTCGCTTCGTCAGCGAAAACATTCACATACGGAAAGGCTGTCCTTCTTTGTTTCCTGGTCTGTCCATATACCATTACGGTACAGATCAGAAGCAAGGAAACCATTGTGTAAAATCGTTTCATAAAAGTCAACTTTTAATTTTTAGGGTTTAAGACAATAACAAAGTTATAAAATGAAATTAATCAAATGATAATATCCTTCAATGTTAATACGTACATTTTGGCCAAAGAGAAGGGTCCGCGACATATTTTTTTTAAAAAGTTTTCAGCGCAGCGATCAATTTGTCCAAATCATCCACCTGATTATAGAGCTGCGGAGTGACCCGAATACCTGTTACAGAGCTTGTTTTAATGGGTACGGTCATGATTTTGTAGTCAGAAAAGAGCTTCTTTGATACCGGTCCGGGTTTGGCTCCCTTGACAAAAAAGTTTCCCAATGCAGCATATCTCGAAGGATCTTCAGGCGTATTTATCCCTATATTCTTCATTTTTCTTGCTTCATCGGTCCAATAACGGGTCATACTTCGCAGCTTTTCTTCCTTCCTCTTTCCGCCTATTCGTTTGTGAAATTCTATCGAATCCCGAATGGCTTTTCGCGTTCCTATGGGTTGAGTACCCTGCCTTTGGAACTTCCTGATATTGGTCGGATCATTTTCCGTATCTCCCATTAGTGGCCATACTTTTTCGATCTTGTCCTTCTTAACATATAACAAGCCAGACCCAACCGGAGCCGAGAGCCACTTATGAAGACTTGTCCCTACATAATCCCCTCCGAGTTCTGGGATCTTGAAATCTACATGTGCGTAGGAATGAGCAGCATCGACAATGACCTCTGCACCCTTGCTATGAACCATGTCGGCAATCCTTTTGCAGGGAAGTATCTGACCCGTTAGGTTGATCATATGAGTAACCAATACCAGTCTGGTCCTTGCTGACATTGCCGCCTCATACTTTTCCACGATCTCATCATCTGACTTCGGGTTCAATGGAAGTCTGATTTCTTTGACCACTATGCCTTCCCGTTTTTCTCTCTGACGGATCGCGTTGATCATATTGGGATAATCCTGATCGGTAATGATGATCTCATCACCCTTTTCCAGGTCGATACCATTGATGATGATGTTCAGCGATTCCGTAGTATTCCTGGTGACGACCACTTCCTCAAAGGAAGTACCTGAGAACTCTGCCAGAGCTCTGCGGGTTTCGTCGGTTTCATCTTCCATTTCCGAGCGCATGACCTTGGAGGTATTCTGGTTCAGTACTCGGCCATATTCGACAAATTTGTTGTAGCCTTCCCTGGTTTGAGGACTGAAATACCCATTCTCAAGGTTGATGAAATCAGGATTCGGGTCGAAAGCCCTTCTCACCGATTCCCAATCAAGCTCTCCTGAACTTTGGGAATCCTGGGTTGCGATTTGATTGCCGGCTTCAAGAAAGGAGTAAGGTGTGGCGAGAACACCGATGCCAAGGCCCGTTTTCCTCAGGAAGTTCCTTCTTTCCATTTGTTTCTGCTTTTCAATTGAATGGTTCAGGATCGAAAAGTGTAGAAAAATGAACAATGCTGTTTCAGATTGAACATTTTTTTTTCTTCGAAATAGAATAAGTCCTTGTAATTCACATTCTTAGGTAAGATGGCACCTTAATTGCGTTTTTTGGCCAGCGGAAGGAAACACATGCTGAAGAATTACATAACAGTAGCAATAAGGAATATCCTGAACGACAGGTTCTATTCATTCCTGAATATCATTGGATTGACCCTTGGTCTGACCTGTTTCATACTTATCCTTCTTTTTATCAGCGATGAGTTGAGTTATGAAAAGAAGTTTGCCGACTATGACAGGGTTTACAGGGTTTGTGAAATTATCGCTTCGGAAGGCGGTGGAGAAAACTCGGCAAGTGTTCCCGTGCCTATGGGAACAACCCTGATGCATGATCACTCGGATCTTATAGAAACCCAAACAAGATTCTTCAATTGGCAGTCTCCAAAATTCGTATTAAGATCTGAGGGACAGTCCTACGTAGAGAAAAAACTATTTCTGGTAGATTCAACGATTTTTAATGTCTTTGACTTTCCCTTCGAAAAAGGCAGCCCAAAAACAGCCTTTTCAGAGCCCAATTCCATAGTCCTGTCCCATGCCGCTGCCAAAAAATACTTTGGGGATGAAGATCCCATAGGAAAGCTCCTTGAATCCAACAATTTTTGGGACCATAGTCTGAAGGTTACCGGGGTCCTTGCGGACAAAAAGATCCAGACCCATCTTGACTTTGATGTTCTGGTCAATATGTCTACCATTCCCAGGAATGAAAATACGGAATGGATATTCAGAAACTACTATTGGAATCCAACCTGGACTTATATCAAGTTAAAAGAAGGGGTTGAGCCGGAGCAACTTGAGGCAAGATTTCCCGATCTGATTGCCAAGTATTTTCCCGACAACATCAAGGAAACATCCTCTATGTACCTTTTCCCCTTGAAGGATGTGCATCTGAAATCAAATCTTGATTTTGAAATGCATCCCAATTCAGACATCACCTATATCTATATTTTTTCAATCATCGCCGGACTGGTATTGATCATCGCTTGCGTGAATTTTGTCAACCTTGCTACGGCCAGGACAGCACGCAGGGCCAGGGAAGTGGGAATGAGAAAAGTACTGGGGGCTCACAAAAAAGAACTCGTTTGGCAATTCATGGGCGAAACCCTTTTCCAGACTTTTATCGCGCTCTTCCTTGCCTTGATCGCGGCGGAGTTGTTGCTAAAATCCTTTAATTCCTTTTCGGGGAAAGCTTTCACCCATAATTTCATTTTCGATCCCATTATGATCGCGGGCCTTTTTGGGGTTTGGTTGGTCGTCGGGATCGTTTCGGGTTCTTATCCTGCCCTTTATCTCAGCAGTTTCCAGCCTATTCAGGTCCTAAAATCAAATATGGGGGGTACCAACAAGAAAGTGAGTCTTAGGTCAATGCTCGTTGTTTTGCAGTTCGCCATTTCCATAATACTCATTTCAGGGACCGTCGTGGCATTTAAGCAACTGCACTATCTGCAAGAAGCCAGGCTGGGATTCGATAAGGAAAAAGTTCTGATGATACCCTTCAACAACGGCCTGGAAATCACCAAGTGGGATGCCATGAGGAAAAAATTGACTGACCATGAAGGAGTTTCGGAGATCACAACCAGCGCATATATACTCGGTGATGGGCATCAAACCGACAATTACACCTTCCAGGGGTTCACTGAAGCACAGCAGATCGCATTCCTTGCGGGCGGAGAGAATTTTTCAACCACCTATGGTATAGAACTACTTGCAGGTCATGATTTCTCAAGGACCAAAAGGGACACAAGCTTCATTCCTGCTATCGTCAATGAAACATTGGTAAAACATCTTGGATGGTCAGGACCCCAGGAGGCAATCAATAAGAGAATCACCAAACGAGGAGGACGCAACCTTCAGATCGTTGGTGTTGCCAGAGATTTTCATTTTGCTTCTCTTCATCATCATGTTACTCCGGTGGTTGTAGAAGGCCCCAGAGCCTATCATTGGGGTATGGGAGGAACATATTTGGCCATCAGGTTCGATGGGAAGAGTTATGAATCAGTTATCCAGCATTCCCAACAAACACTTTCTGAGTTCTTTCCGGAAATTCCCTTCGAATATTATTTTCTGGATGAAAATCTTGACGCCCTTTATAAAACAGAAAATGTGATGTCCAAGGTGATCACCACGTTCTCTTTGTTTGCAATAGTGGTTGCCTGCCTGGGTCTATTAGGCCTTACAGCCTACAGCGCAGAACAAAGAACAAAAGAGATCGGGATCCGAAAGGTATTGGGCGCAAGTGAAGGAAATCTGATCGTTCTTCTCAGTAGGGAGTTTTTGTTGCTGGTAGTCATATCCTTCGTCATTGCCGTTCCGGTTTCACATTTCAGCCTCAACTCCTGGCTACAGGATTTCGCATACAGAATAGACATCTCCTGGATGACCTACATCGTAGCAGGACTTGTAGCATGGATGATCGCCATGCTAACCGTAGGCTTCCAGGCATTCAAGGCGTCAACTTTGAATCCCGTGGACAGCCTTTCGGCAGATTCTTAGGAAATAACCTCTTTGACCTTTTCGGCGGCTTCGCTCAGGGCGATCGCAGAACTTACGCGAAGCCCAGATTCTTCGATGATCTTGGCACCTTCCTCAGCATTGGTTCCCTGAAGTCTGACAATAATGGGCACAGGAATATCTCCGATCTTCTTGTAGGCCTCAACAACCCCATTGGCAACACGATCTCCTCGCACAATACCCCCGAAAATGTTGATCAGGATGGCTTTAACATTGGGGTCTTTCAAAATAATTCTGAATCCCGCCTCAACGGTCTGAGCATTTGCTCCACCTCCGACATCCAGGAAGTTTGCAGGTTCACCACCGGAGAGTTTGATAATATCCATGGTTGCCATGGCGAGACCTGCTCCGTTCACCATACATCCCACATTCCCATCAAGCTTGATATAGTTCAGGTCTGCCTCGCTCGCTTCGACTTCCAAAGGATCCTCTTCCGTTTTATCCCTGAGCTCGGCGATATTGTTATGCCTAAAGAGGGCGTTATCATCAAAATTGACCTTGGCATCCACAGCGATGATCTTATCATCGGAAGTCTTCAATGCAGGATTGATTTCCACCATGGATGCGTCCGTAGCTTCGTAAGCCTTGTACAACTTCATGAGAAACTTCACCATATCCTTGAAAGCATTGCCGCTCAAACCCAACGCAAAAGCAATATTCCTAGCCTGGAATGGTAAGAGTCCTGAAACCGGATCAATCCACTCCTTTACGATTTTTTCGGGTGTATTTGCCGCGACTTCCTCAATATCGACTCCCCCTTCGGAGGAGGCCATGATCACATTGCAGGATCTGTCACGGTCCAACAGAATACTGATGTAAAACTCCTTCAACTCAGATTCCCCTGGATAATAGGCATCCTCCGCGATGTAGATCTTGTTCACCGTTTTACCGGACGGGCCGGTTTGATGCGTGACCAGAGTGTGTCCCAGAAGATTGGTGGCGATCTCCTTCACTCCATCAAGATCCTTTGCTATGGAAACACCACGCTGTTCCGTGCCCTGTATTTTTCCCTTACCCCGTCCACCGGCATGAATTTGTGCCTTTACGACGAAAACCGGAGTATTTGTTTCGGCCTTTAGCTGTTTGGCGGCTTCGACTGCTTTTTCAGGTGAATCTGCAACCTTACCATCCTGTATGGGCACATTGAACTGTTTTAATATATCTTTTGCCTGGTATTCATGAACATTCATAAGGGGAGAAATTTGAGGGCACCAAACTAAATCTTTTGAAAAGGATTTTCAAGGCAAAGCATTTGGTCTAAAGGATTATTTTTGGCCAAATTTCACTGAGAATGAAAGCCATTGAAGCTTCGGGAATAAAAAAGAGTTATGGCTCCTTACAGGTCCTCAAGGGTGTTGACCTGCAAGTCGATGAAGCTGAGGTGGTTTCGATCGTTGGAGCATCTGGGGCCGGAAAAAGCACACTTCTTCACATTCTTGGCACATTGGATAGCGCTGATAAGGGAGAGGTACTGATCCATGGTGAGCAAATCGCCAACATGGGGTCCAAGAGAATTTCTCAATTCCGAAACGAACAGATCGGCTTTGTTTTCCAGTTCCACAATCTTCTTCCAGAGCTTACCTGTCTTGAAAATATTTGCCTTCCGGCCCTGATCAAAGGAGCGGACCTGAAATCGGTTGGGCCAAGGGCAAAGGAATTAGCAGATATACTGGGTATCAATGATCGAATTGAGCATAAGCCGGCGGAATTATCAGGCGGAGAGGCACAAAGGGCATCTGTAGCCAGGGCCTTGATCAATGGTCCTTCCATTGTTTTTGCCGATGAACCCTCCGGCAACCTGGACAGCCGAAATGCTTCCGAACTGCATGAGCTGTTTTTCGAGCTAAGGAAAAAATTCAAACAGACCTTCGTGATCGTCACCCATAATGCAGAGCTGGCAAAAATGGCCGACCGGAAATTGACCATGAAAGATGGTCAGATCTCTACTCCTGAGGTTCTTCAGTATTGATGACCTGATAGAGTTCATCCAGGTTGGGAGTCAGAATAATTTCGGTCCTTCTGTTTTTCTGTCTTGCCTCCTGGCTGCTACCAAGTTCCACCGGATGAAACGGACCTCTTCCCGCAGCCGTGATCCTCTCAGCCTGAACCCCGCTTTCTCTTAAAATTCTGGTCACCGCAGTAGCTCTGAGCACGCTTAGATCCCAATTATCCTGTAAATATTTGGATGACTTCGATATGGGCACATCATCGGTGTGACCTTCGACCATGATCTCGAAATCCTCCTGATCCTTCACCACCTCACCCAGTTTTCTAAGAGCTTCCGCACCCTTGGAATCCACATTGACCGACCCGGTTTTGAACAACAGCTTGGATGCCAACGAAACATAGACCTTACCATTCTTCACTTCAACGTTCAGATCCGACCCTTCAAAGGCCAACAAAGCCTGGGACACGGAGTTTTTCATCGCAAGCACAGATGAATCTTTCCTCTGAATAATGTTTTGCAGTTCCTGAACCTTCCTTTCCCTGGCCTGAAGATCAAGCATCAGTGTATCCATTTTCTTCTGATTTTTAAGAAGGCTTTGTTCAAGGTCCAAAAGGGCCTTCTCTTTTTCCGCCAGGGTCTTCGAAAGCTCACTGGATTTAGCCGTAGATGACTCCAATAGATTTTTGTAATCCTCGGTCAAACGATTGTTCGTTGCCTCCAATTCGTCATAGAGCTTCTGCATCTGTGCATTCTTATCGTTCATTTCAGCCAATTGTTCAGTCAGTGTAGCGTTTTTAGCCTGGGTTGTCTCATTGGCTGCGTTGACCTTGGCCAGTTCATTGTTTGCATCGTCAAGATTTTTCTGAAGAACTGCCTGCTCTGCTGTCATAGCGACTTTGTCTTTCAGTAGCTCATCGTACTTCTTCTGCGAAACACAGGAAAACAAAAAAAATGGGAATGCGAGAAGTGGGATAAAATGTCTCATTCAGGGCCGGAGATTTGGTTCATGTCAAAGGAAAACAATTCAATTCTTAATTGACAATCCAACGACCAATTCCTTTGCTTATCAAATTATATGACCGTAAAAAAAACCGGTCTTCGTATTTTGGTGTTCAGTTATAAAATTTCGGAATGCAAAAATCGACACTAATTCTCCTTTCTATCCTTTTTATAAGCTTTCAAGCCTATTCTCAGGAATGGCGTGAAATGATCGATGAGGGTGCAAACTTCTATGACATCCAGGAAGCAGCGAATGATTATTTCAATAATCTGAGCGAGGACAGAAAGCCAGGTTATAAGCAGTTTAAAAGATGGGAATACTTTATGGAGCAAAGAGTTTACCCGTCCGGAGAGTTGCCAAATCCGGGAATAACCTTTAAGGAGCACAAAAAATATTACAAAAACAGACCTGCCTTGAGGTCCAGCATAACTCCGGCTTGGACATCCAAAGGGCCTAGTGCCACTCCAAATCTCGAAGGATTAGGCAGGATAAATTTTATCACTTTTCATCCCAGCAATGATTCGCTTTTCTTCGTAGGAGCACCTTCAGGAGGTCTTTGGAAGACCACGGATGGAGGAGGTACTTTCGTGGTTCTGAACGACACCATGGCAAGTATTGGCTGCTCGGATCTTGTCATTGACCCGTCCAACGATTCGATCATGTACTTGGCGACAGGGGACCGGGATGCGGATGATACCTACGCCATTGGAGTGATGAAATCCTTCGATGGAGGATACTCCTGGGACACCACGGGTTTGAACTGGAATGTTAACCAAACCAGAACCGTGAATGGATTGATCATCAATCAACTGGATCCCAATGTCATCATTGCTGCAACTTCCAGCGGGATTTACAAAACAAAAGACGCTGGTGCTAAATGGTCCAGGGTACAGGTCGGAAATTTCAAGGACATCGAATATATGCCGGGAGACACATCCCATATCTACGCGAGCGGATCTACATTTGTCAGATCAAGGGACGGTGGTGAAACCTTCAACTCCATAACTGTCACGAATAGTACAAACAGAATGGAAATTGCCGTAACCCCTGCGAATCCAGCGAATGTTTATATCATGGCGTCAGCCACGACCAATGGTGCCAGGGGTTTTTACTTCTCTTCCGATTCCGGAAACACCTGGTCGCAAAGGCATGGAACCTCAAATCCAAATTTGCTTGGCTGGGCCGCAGATGGCAGCGATAATAGCGGACAGGGATGGTATGATCTGGCCTGTGCCGTAAGCCCAACAGATCCGGACTTGGTTTTTGTAGGCGGTATCAACATGTATAAGAGCACGGATGGTGGCGATACATGGAATATCAACACCCATTGGGCAGGGCAATCGGTACAGAAAGTACATGCGGATTGCCATCAGTTGCATTATCACCCGAATGGTACTCTTTACGCAGGAAATGATGGCGGAGTGTATAAAACTGAAAATGACGGTTCCACATGGGTGAATTTATCAACAACCCTTGTGATCACACAATCCTACCGAATTGGAATCAGTCAGCATGATTATGGTGTCCTGTTGATGGGAAATCAGGATAATGGAACAAATCTTTCCGATGACACATGGCAGTACAGACACGTAGTCGGAGGTGATGGTATGGAATGCATCATTTCTCACGCATCGCCTTTAAATATGTGGGGATGCTCTCAGAACGGCCATATTCGAAGGTCCTCCGATGGGGGTATTACATTTAGTTCTTCCATTGATGGAATTACCGAAGGTGGAGGATGGGTGACCCCATATATTCAGGATCCATGGCTTGAGGATATTCTTTATTCCGGATATAACAACATCTGGAAAACCACCACCTTTGGTTCGAGTTGGTTCAAGGTGAATACATCCGGATTCCCTTCCGGAGGAAAAACGGCCCAAATGGCGATATCAAAATGGTGGCCTGACAGGGTTCTGGCATCAAAATCATCCAGGCTATATCTGTCCGAAGACGGCGGAGTGACCTGGTCAAGGATCGATAGCGGAACTCCGGGATCGACAATCACCTATGTCGCATTCGATAACAAGGACCTGAATGGTAGTACAATTTGGGTCACCTATAGTGGATATGACTTGGATGAAAAAGTATACAAAACCACAGACCTTGGAGTTACCTGGACGAACGAATCCGCAGGTTTGCCAAACGTGCCTGCCAACTGTGTATTGATCGATGCTTTAGGAAACGGAAATGGAGTATATGTAGGAACCGATATCGGCGTTTTCTACAAGGATGATACCATATCCTCTTTCCAGCCATATGGAACCGGCTTACCCAACGTGATCGTCAGCGAGATGGAAATACAGGAAGATGCAGAGATGATCATCGCAGGAACCTACGGAAGAGGTATTTGGGAGATCCCACTTCTTTCACAAGGATTGAATTCGTTGCATACCTATGGAAAGCAGGGTGACCTCGAACTGCTGATCTCTCCAAACCCGAACAATGGAGATTTCAATGTGGAATGGTCGGGAAACTCTTCCTATATTTCGATTTCCATTCTGGACCTTACCGGCGCGAAAGTATTTGAGTACACCGGCCAATCACTTCTGGACGAAAAAAGGGTCTCCCTCTCCCAGAGCGAGTTGAATTTGATGCCTGGTATTTACCTTGTCAGGCTTAATTCCGGCAGGAATCAGGTTTCTAAGAAGGTGGTGATTCAGTAAAACCCGATTCACCATGAGAAAACTATTTAGTCTAATTCTGACAATCATCCCCTTGCTGGTATCAGGCCAGGAATGGCTGGACCTTCTCGAAAACGGATCCGATTTTCAGGATGTCCAGAATGCGGCGAATGACTATTTCGTGAAAAATCAGGGCAGGGATCTGCCTGGTTACAAACACTTCAAGAGGTGGGAGTACCAGGTTGAAAAAAGACTGGGACCAAATGGTGAATGGCCCGAACAGGGTCACATCGGACAGGCGTTGCAGGATCTGAAGAAGAGCTCGGGTAACCTGCGTCAAGCCAGTTTTCCTATCTGGAACTCCAAAGGCCCATCTAATAATTTGAACCTTGCTGGTCTGGGTAGACTAAATTTTGTCAAATTTCATCCAAACGACACAAGCATCATCTACGTAGGCTCACCGTCCGGAGGCCTATGGAAATCATATGATGACGGAGTCACTTTTGAAGTACTGAATGATACTTTGCCAGCCATAGGTTGTGCGGATCTATTATTTGATCCTCAAAACGACTCGGTTCTTTATCTCGGAACGGGAGACCGTGTTGGAACCTCGTATTCCACCAATTCCGATGGGATCTGGAAATCCACCGATGCAGGTTATTCCTGGCAACAGACGGGGCTGACATTTTCTCTGAACCAAAACAGGAAGATCGGCAGGATGGCGATCAATCCTCTGAATCCCAAGGTGATGTTCGCAGCGATTTTCGGAGGCTCCGGCGGGGTTTACAAAACCAGTGATGGCGGGGATAACTGGGCGGTGGTACAATCAGGAAACTTCAATGACATCAGGTATATGCCGGGTGACACCAGCATTATTTACGCAAGTGGTGGCACCTATTTCCGTTCGGAAGATGGAGGGAACAATTGGAATCAGATATTCATAGCATCCGGAATTCGAAAATTTGAAATGGCCGTAACACCGGCGAATCCCTCAAAACTTCTGATCGTTGGTTGCAAGAGTTCGAATTCCGGGCTTGATGGAATTTATCAGTCCCTGGACTCGGGAAAAACCTTCAGTACAATTCACCAATCTACACCGAACATATTGGGCTATGCAGTTGACGGGTCTTCGCCGGGAGGTATTAGCTGGTATTGCATGGCTATCAATATTTCCCCCATTGATGAAGATCTGGTATTTGTTGGTGGTGTAAATTGCTGGAAAAGCACGGATGGTGGAAGCACTTTCGACATCTCTAGTTACTATATCGACGACCCTATAGGCACAGGTGTTGAGTATGCTCATGCCGACTGTCATTACCTGACCTTCTCTGCTTCAGGAAAAACCGTCTATGCTGGAAATGATGGAGGTATTTACAGAAGTCAGGATTTTGGCGACACCTGGGATGACATCAGCGCCACACTGGTTATAACACAGTCATATCGATTAGGACTGGGTCAGCAGTCGCAGGACTTCTATATGATGGGCAATCAGGATAACGGTACAAATCTTAATGATCCAAGCATTGGATACCGCAGCGTTTTGGGAGCCGATGGCATGGAATGTATTATCGGCCATACGGATGCAAATAATATGTGGGGCTCATACCAAAACGGTGTGGTGCTTAGATCTACAAACGGTGGTGGAAACTTCTCCTGGAGTATTGATCCGGGATCTTTTGTAAACGAAAACTCTCAATGGGTGACCACGTTCGTCATGGATCCTTTTCAGGAAGGATTTCTTTATGCCGGATACAGCAACATCTACAAGACCACCAATTCCGGAGGCTCCTGGTTTAAGGTGAACAATACTTCATTTCCTTCAGGTGGAAGCGTTTCATCTATGGATATCAGCAAATGGAACCCCGATAAACTATTGGCCACCAAGGGATTCCACATCTATATTTCCGAAGATGGGGGGATCAGTTGGGAACGGATCACCGGTGGTGGTATCACTCAGGGTATTACCTATGCGAAGTTTGATAACACGGATTTTTCCGGGAACACCATCTATGTGACTTACGGCGGATATTCCATAAGCCAAAAATTGTACAAAACCACCGACAAGGGAACAACCTGGATAAATGAGTCTGATGGACTTCCGAATGTCTCCACGGAATGCGTCATGATCGATGATGAAGGTGGTAGTGGTGGTGTTTATGTCGGAAACGAGATCGGGGTTTATTACAAGGGAGATACCATGAGCAGCTTCGTACCATATATGAATGGCTTACCCAATGTGATCGTGACTGAAATGGATATCCATTACGCATCCAAAAGGATCACTGCGGTAACCTATGGACGTGGCGTTTGGGAGGTAGACCTCCTCATTACAGGTACAGAGTCTTACACGAAAAGCGGAGGATTGGAAATGCTGGTATGGCCTAATCCTGCACGAGATATGGTCAGCATTAGAATGAAAGGATTGAGATCCGATGGAAACATTTCCATTTATGATAATACCGGAATGCTGATATCAAAAAGGGACTTCACCCAGGGTCAGCTTGAAAGTGAGATAAGCATTGACCCCAACGATTGGGGATTAGCCGCAGGCCTGTATTTTATCAAGTTCAAGTCTGGTGATCAGGAGATCTCGGAAAAGCTGATCATCAATTAATCGGGTATCCACTGATTCCTGTCGAGGGAACGGTATTGCACCGCTTCAGCGATATGCTGTATCCCAATGTTTTCAATTCCTTCAAGATCCGCGATGGTGCGCGATACTTTGAGAATCCTGTCATAGGCCCGGGCCGAAAGACCAAGCTTTTCCATAGATCTTTGCAAGAGTATTTTTCCTTGGGAAGCAATCTCACAATAGGTTTTGATGTGCTGTGAGGGCAGCAATGCATTGTTAAAAACACCCTCAAGTTTTGCATATCGTTCTCTTTGAGCCTCCCTGGCCTTTATCACCCTGGCCCGGATCTCCCCGCTGCTTTCATTCTTTCTCTGGGAAGCCATGACTCCAAAAGGCACTTGGGCCACTTCAATATGCAAATCGATCCTGTCAAGCAGGGGGCCTGAAACTCTGGACAAATACTTTTTGATTTCCATGGGTGAATTTGGATGGCTTTCACCCGGATGATAAAACTCACCGCTGGGGCTTGGATTCATGCTTGCAACCAACATGAAATTGGCCGGGTAGTCCACCGCTGCCTTTGCCCTGGAAATGGAAACATGGTGTTCTTCCAGAGGCTGCCTCAAGACCTCAAGCACGGTCCTTTTAAACTCCGGAAGTTCATCTAAAAAGAGAACTCCATTATGTGCCAGGGATATTTCTCCCGGTTGTGGATTCCCGCCCCCTCCTACCAGGGCCACATCGGATATCGTATGATGGGGAGACCTGAAAGGCCTTCTGGCGATCAAACCATTGACCTTGGATAGTTTTCCGGCAACGGAATGGATCTTCGTTGTTTCCAGCGCCTCCAGCAAGGTCATCGGAGGCAAAATGGAGGGCAGGCGCTTGGCGAGCATGGTCTTACCCGCACCCGGAGGGCCGATCATAATGGCATTATGCCCTCCTGCTGCTGCGATCTCCAGGGCTCTCTTTACGTTTTCCTGACCCTGCACATCGGCAAAATCCAGTTCGAAATGATCCAGCTCATCTTGAAAGATTTCCCTGGTATCGGTATATACCGGCTCTTCCTTCTTTCCTGAGAAAAAGGAAATGGCCCTTTCCAAGGAATCAAATCCGTAGACCTGGAGTCGATCCACGATAGCGGCTTCTTTGGAATTACTTCCCGGAAGCAAAAACCCCGATAGGCCCTGTTTTCTTGCCTCTATCGCCATAGGTAATAGCCCTTTGACCTGACGTATCTCACCATCCAAAGCCAGCTCGCCCATAATGGCAAAATCCTCAAGGTTCGCAGCATTCAACTGGTCGGATGCCTTCAGAATACAAAGGGCTATGGGGAGATCAAAGGCAGAACCTTCTTTGCGAATATCGGCTGGGGCCAGGTTGATGAACATCCTTTTTCTCGGAAACCAAAAACCCAATTCCTTGAATGCGGATTCTATGCGAAAAAGGCTTTCCCGCACAGCATTGTCCGGCAAGCCGACCATGTAGGATTTCGTGCCATCGACGATATTGACCTCGATGTCAATGGGAATTGCATCTACACCGACGAGGCTGTAGCCCCGTGTTTTAGCCAGCATTATGGCTTGGTCATCTCTTCGATCAAATAGATGAGGGTATGAATGATCTTAATGTGCATTTCCTGAATTCTGTCAGCATATCCGGAATGCGGGATTCGGATCTCGACATCACAAAACTCAGCAAGCTGCCCTCCGTTATTTCCTGTTAGGCCAATCACTGTCATGTTTTTTTGGCGCGCAATCTCTGCAGCTGTGACTACGTTTTTGGAATTACCGCTGGTGGAGATTGCCAATAATACATCGCCCTTATCTCCAAAGGCTCTAATAAATCTAGAAAAAATACGGTCAAATCCGAAATCGTTTGCAGTGCACGTGATATGGCTCGGATCAGAGACACATACGGCCGGATAAGGGTCCCTGTCCTCCCGATACCTGCCACTTAATTCCTCTGCAAAATGCATGGCATCGCAATGGGAACCTCCGTTTCCGCAACTGATGACCTTCTTCCCTTTCTTAAAGGCACTTGCAATGGTAGATGCTGCTTTTTCTACTTGTTCAAGGTTACTCTCATCTTCCAGAAATTGGTCCAGAACAGTCTTGGAAGAGAGCAATTCGGATGTGATCTCCGATTTAAATTTCATACTTCCCATGGAGATCCAAAATTAGGCATTATCAAGCTGCAAAGCTCAAAAATTCCAGTTCCTTTTGACTTTGTTAAACCTTAAAGTCAGCATGGTATAGTTGGTCGAAAGATCAAAAAGCTGGGATTCGGAATCCGTTTGCCTAAACACCTGTTGAAGGTCGATAAACAAATTATGCTTGAGCATATAGCTGAAGGATAGATCAATCAGGCCGACATCGGTTCCGATTCCTTGACCGATAGCATTTCCGTATTCCTGATTTCGGGTCTGGTAGGGTTTCATGATGTCGCCGCCATTGTTGTCCTCCATGTTTCGATCAAGGCCCTTATTGGCAAAAATACCCTTGAACTTGATTTGAAGCCGGTCGGTGGGTTGGTAACGAATGATGGTGATAAACTCCCTGAAATTGGCTCCGTAAGGGTTTGCCAATGCCTGGTTGTAATGGGCGTAATTCCTGTAGATGTCTTCATGAGTGTATGTGAAGGGCCGCACAATATTGGTCTCCACCTGAAGATCCAGATTCTGTATACCAGCCACATCTATATACTTTCCACCCAGTTGAAATCCATACTTGTTTCCCCACCAGCCGTTCTGGTCCCTAACCTCATCGAGAAGAAACTCATCCAGGAATCCCTGACCATAAAGCGAAAAGTGCTTCAGGAAATTCCATTTGAAATCCAGAGCGATACAAACATTGTCCGGACTTCCCAATTGATGCTCCAATGCCCGATAGAAAATAATGGGGTTTAAATAACTGATCTCAAAAGTCGGTTCAACGAAAGGTTCTCCACTGCCAAAAAACACTGTCTCCGCCAGACCAATGTTTACATTTTTTCCCAGGTTCATCGAGAAATGATGAAGGGCCATGTACTTCCGGGGATACCTTTCATTCCTTCCTGAATAAAAGCCGGTCATCTGGGCGAAAATGTTGGTGTAATTGATCTTCCATACCCGGGTGTTGAACTTTAAAAAGGTATATGCATTTCCAAAGTCCGAGAGAATCAGGGACCTGTAACCGTTTCCAATGAAGTTCCGATCAAAACCAAATTGCAATCCTATATGTTTGGTCACCCCAAAGGTGATATACCCTCTCGGTGAGAAAAAGTCAAAACCTTCCTCATTGAAAGGCTTCCAAAAGCCTTCATGAACAAGGGCATTGCTTGAATCTGCAAATTGCCTGACATAATTGGGGAATCGACCTTGGGTATCCGTGATGTAGGAGTAAAAGCCTACCTTCTTATCAATTGAACCCCGAAGCTCAACTCCGCGGGTATTAATTGTTAAAGCTTCATTTTCTTCCCAGTCGTTCCCACCTGCAAATTCAAAAACGGGGTTTATGTGGAACTCAAAATCCTTATCCTGATAGTAGAAAAGGTCTGCCTTTTTCTTGTAGAGGCTCTTCAAAAAGGGTTTTTTGGATTCCTCAACCTCGTCCTCAAACCACTCATGATTATCCGCTATTAAGTAGTCAAAGTTGAAATCATCTCTGGCGGAAAGCTCCAGCTCCATTTGCCGGGTGGTATCCACCATGTCGGCAATATCTTTCCTCAGGATGGGTTTTTGTACAGAGTGATAGATGGGATTATTCGCAGAACTCTTGATCTCATAACGATCTAGCTTCCAGTAATAATCACGATTCAGTGGCGCATATACACTTTGCGAGAAGGCCGGGGATAAAGCCAGGAATTGCCCCAGAAATATGAGCAGGAATAGTTTTTTCACCAGACACAAATAACGGAAAATGGCAGATTAAGGAAAATTATGCCTCTTTGGGAAACGAAAGATCATGATTAAAAAGTACACCCTGAAAAATCTGGATCCGCAGAAATGGGATGAGTTGGTCAAAAACTCCAGCCAGGGGCTTTTTTATTGTCTTTTTGACATCCTCACTGCCCTTCACGCCCAATGGGAATTCTTTGTCTGGCAGGAAGAAGAGGAATTCCAATGGGGAATTGCACTACCTATAAAGAGAATATTCGGCTTAAAAAGGGTGGTCCAACCAGCATTTTGTCAACAGCTTGGAATCATCGGAAATTTTGATGAAAAGGATCGCGATGTGATAGAGCAGGTCATTGGTCTTTCAAAGAGCATCATCACCTGGGCATACCACCTCAATGAAAACAATGATCTTTCCACTCTGACCCCTATGGGGTTCCGGGTTCTTCAAAAAAGGAATCTTGTACTGAATTTGACCCGGCCAAACGAAGAAAGAGAAAGGTCATATTCCAACAACCTCAAAAGGAAGATCAACAAGGCCCATCGATCAGCCTTAAAACTTGAGGAGCAAACCCTCGATGTTTTCTGGCCCATTTACAGCAAGGAATATTCGGCACTTCCCCATACAACCGGGGTTGGGGCCGGTGACAATCTGAGAAAGGCACTTCAATCTTCATCCGACTCACTTTTCCACAAGCTATATCTGGTCTATTCCCAGGATGGGATCCCGCTGGCCGGTGGAATATTTATTGGTTTTAAAAAAAGACTGACCTACTGGTCTGGCTTTTCAAACGCATTGGGCAAGGAACAGGGTGCTATGGCTTTTTTGATGAACTCTGTCATCAGGTCCCATGAGTCCGATTTTTCGGAATTTGATTTTGAAACCGGCAACCTTGAAGGTACCAGACGCTTTTTCGGACAATTTCGGCCTGATGAAAGGCCTTTTCAGGTAATCAGACGCGCTCCCAAATTACCTTTTGTTGATCCCAAGAATAAAGTAGAAAAGCAATAGAACTGAGAAATTACCTTACTCATTTACCGGAACGAATTCACCTGGAAGAGGATGATGCTGTTGCCAATAACAATTCATTTGTGATATTAGCATCGCGGAGTGCCCGATCAAAAAATTCCACAAACCGGAAGAAGACATTCTGATAAAAATGAAATATTCAGACAAGGCCGTTCATGGAAGGATCGCATAAAAAGGGAAATAAATTTTTATCTTCCCTGAGTGTTCGGCCGGAAAAGTTGAGAAAAAAAGGCTATTGAGACCAAACCATGCTTGACATCCTGATTTTAGCTGTTGGATTAGCCGTATTGATAATCGGTGGTGATTTCCTTGTAAGGGGGGCATCAAATCTTGCGTTGCGTCTGAAGATCTCTCCCCTGGCGGTGGGATTGACCATCGTCGCCTTTGGCACTTCTGCTCCTGAATTGCTGATCAGCGTCAAGTCGGTATTGCTCGGCCATGAAGACCTTGCCATGGGCAATGTGATCGGTTCGAATATCTGTAACCTGGGATTGGTCCTTGGCGTTACGGCCCTGATCACCCCGATCAGATTGGAGAGATCGACCTTAAGGGTCGACTGGCCCATGACCATGTTCAGTTCTCTGCTGCTCTATTTTGTCGGATCCAATCATTTCTTCAACAACCGTAGAATAGACACCTGGGAAGGCCTGCTCTTTGTTTTTCTGCTCTGTGCCTTCATTTTCAACTCTATGGTACAATCCAGAAAGGATACCAAAAACAAGGAAGGCAGTCCCGAAGAGGATCTGGAAATGCCACCATCTGGTGCGAAGTCGATTCTCAGAGATGTGGGCATACTGCTCATTGGAATTGCCGGCCTTTATTATGGTGCCGAATGGTTTGTCATGGGAGCAGAAAGGGTAGCAAGGTCCTTGGGGATCGATGAAAGGGTTATTGGGATCACCATGGTTGCCCTTGGAACCAGTCTTCCGGAACTTGTCACTTCGGTCATCGCCGCCATGAAAAAGCAGACCGACCTTGCACTCGGAAACCTGTTGGGTTCAAATATTTTCAATATTCTTTCGATCCTCGGGATTACTTCGGTGATCAAGGCGATTCATATCGACCCCGTGATCATAGACTATGATGCCAAATGGATGCTGGCCTTAACGGCAATGCTATTTCCGATCATGATCATCCGGAGAAAGTTCGATAAACCCGAAGGAATTATTCTTCTGGCCTTCTACGCCATCTACATATATCAGGTACTTCTTTAGGCCCTATTTAACGAGCACGTCTCCTGAGGAGTTGTTATTGAAGGTATTGTTCCTGCTCGGATCATCATAACCATAGTCGAAGCTATTCTGTTCAACCACGATTCCCCATCCATCGCTGTTCTCGATAGTGCTATTGGTGAATTTGATCAGGTTGGTATAGAAACCTGTATGGTAGGTAGAAACATTGGCCTTCTCCGTGGCATTGGGAATAATAAACCCACCTCCATTCCTTATTTCAAAATGATTTATATCCCACCAACCATCTCCAACAGAATATAGAAGAATTCCTCCCCATGAACCCGGAGTTCCAGATTCACTATCGAAAACCACGGGCTCAGAAGCCGATCCATTTATTCTGATTGGTTGAACCACCCCACTTCCACCAACATAATAAGAATAGTAGTCGCCATCCCTAAAGATCAATTTTACACCGGGATTCAAAGTCCATCCTGCTTGAGAATTTGGAGGGCCTTGAATATGCGTATCGATATAATAGAAATTCTCTCCTCCGAGGCCATGCCAAGTATCTCCGGCAAAATCAGATCCCTGGACTAAGACGGCTGGCACACCTGTACTCATATTGAAAGTATTCGAACGGGGATCCAGCAAAAACAATCTTGGTACGGACTTGACATTGGTGCGAATCGCAGCTTGATTTAAGCCTTCGAAGGTACAACTCACTACCCTGACCGAGCTTTCGATTGTTGTATCAAAATGGTAATACCCAAAGCCCCCAATATTCTTGAAAATATTATTGTCAACACCTCCATTACCGTTGTCGGAATAGAGTGCAGCCGGAGCTTCCTGGCTTAACCCTCCAATATTGATGAGCCCATGCCCAGCACCATCAATTGTCGTATAACGTATATTGATCTGGTTCAACCTTCCCAAACTTGCTATGCCGGTCCAGTCAGCACCATCCAAGCCTTGAATTTCACAAGGGTTACTCGAATTTCCCTGAAAGGATACCCCACCTTCGGATAGAATCCCAGCACCTTCTTTCATATAAATCGTACACCCTTCTCCGGCCCTGAAACCATTTCCTCCAACCCAAAGATCACCGTCAAGATAGTATTTCGACGACCCCGAAAAAGCGAGCGTAAAATCATCCACCGTATCCTTGATATTGGCGCCACTAGGAATGAATATGTGATAATCAAAGACTTCCGGATCAATATTGGGGTAGTTTGAAATATAGTTTTCGAGAAACTGGACCGGGGCCTTCACCGGATTTCTGAACGAAAATGAATTGAGCTGAAAATATGCATTAGTAGATACGGGGCTTTCAACCAAAAGGTCATAAGACAAGGAATTTCTGTACATATTTCCCTGGAATGCCTCCATATAGGTCGTATCTCCTCCAAAGGTCACGGCCGCAGCTTCAGCCTGACCCGTGTGCATTCCGGCTCCGGCATTTTGAATGGTCGCCGCTGAAAGATTGATTCTGCCACCATCAATAAAAATCCCTTTCCAACCCGTTTCTGTACCGGAAAAAACAACATCATAGCCTGCAATGCTATTGCCGAACTCATTGGTCAACCTACCGCCTTTTTCGATGATCAACCCGGTACCCGATTCGAAATGGACAAAAACATTTTTAGAGCCGGCTGACAAGGTTATCCCCTGAGGAACGATCAAGTCCTCTGTCACAATATAATCAGGCACATCTTCACCGGGTTCAATATCGACAAGGTCCAAATCTTCGGTTAAAACTCCTCCGAGGTCAATTCCTCCTGAAGCGGTAACAACAACTTCATCTCTGCTGATCACCCCGTTCGAATTAATAGTTAATTCAAAAAGGTAGGTAGCACCTTTGGGAGGAATGAAGGTGGGCATTGCTGAGTTGGTATTTTCCAATTGGATGTCACTTTCCGGGACATCCCCTTCCCTGTATTCCCAGGAATAGGTAAACCCTTCCGGTCCCGTGGATTTTGATCCATCGAGTGTAACCAATTCCTCCGGTCTTACAACCTGGCTTTCGCCTGCACTGGCCACTACAGGAACAGGATCTTCATTATCAGAACAGGAAATAATGAACGATGCCAGTATCCCAAAAATGAACGTGCCAAGGTATGAGGTTCTCATTGATCGAATTTTGAAGCAAATAAACTAGGCGACAAGCATATTAATCATGATCCGGATCATCGAAGATCTCGATGTCTTCATGAAGAACTTTCCTGGCGATGCTTTTGCCGGTCTTTGTGGCTGCCAATCCACCCTCGGCGGTTTCCTTGTACCTATCCTCCATGGCCTGACCTACCTCTCCCATTGCCTCCACACATTCATCCACAGGAATGACCGGATCATAACCGGCCAGGGCCATTTGCGCTGAAGAAAAAGCGATCGCAGTTGCGCTGGCGTTTCGGACCACGCATGGGACCTCTACAAGTCCTGCTACCGGGTCACAGACCAGCCCCAACATGCATTGTATTGTAATGGCCACAGCCCTTGAGATCTGATCAAAATCGCCACCAAGGCAATAGACCAGGGCACCGGCACCCATTGCAGCCGCTGAGCCGGTTTCGGCCTGACAGCCCCCGACCGCACCTGCAAGAGAGGCTTTTCTTTCGATGATCAGTCCGATGCCGGCGCTGATCAGCATACCTTCAAGAACCTTTTTCTCCGGAATGTTATGAATCGCGATCATGGTCGAAAGAATTCCGGGCATGATCCCTGAGGCACCTGCGGTTGGAGCAGCTACGATCTTGCCCATACATGAATTGACTTCCTTGGCAGAGAGCGCCCTGCCGATCATCTCTTTGAATTCGCGGTTCAGCACGTTTACCTCCGCGTTGTATACTTTCTTACCACCGTTATCAACCATGCCCGAACCCGATCTCATATCCTCGCTAAGGCCGGTCTTGGTAGCAGACATCATTGCCTCAAAATTGATTTTCAAGCCCTGCCATATTTCTTCAGCCGACCTTCCCTTTAGATCGATCTCATAATCCAGCCATGGTTTGAACACGGGTTCGCCACTTTCTGCAAGATGTTTACTCCAATCTGAAAAGCTCTTGAGCATATTACCAGGGTTTTGTGAAATATTCTTTTCTGGGTTTCTCGGATTCCCTCCAGCTAAAACCACGTAAGACCTTCTCGGGTTCTGCAAGCTCATGGGGAGGAACAAATTTTGCATCCGGCTTGACCAGAAAATGGATATCCCTGAGCTTGTTATGTTTGAAATCCATGATCATATTGCTACACCATACCCGATTCATTCCAACAACCGAATTTTCCTCTTCACTAAGCACAAAATAGATGCTTTCTCCGTTACCGGAGATGTCCACCTTGCTCAAACCCAGGGTATCAAAACGGGCATCCATATTTCTCCCCTTGATCTGGTTATAATTTCTCAGGGTATCGACATTAATGATAAATGCCTGACGGACCAGGGAGATCTTGTCCAATTTGCCACCGACCATAAATGCGGTAATGGTATCCGAACTCATCTGATTTGTCCCGGTCCACAGTACCGGATCATGATACATGTTCAGATTTGAATCCAAACGATTGTAGGTCAGGGAATCACATATACCCTGCATGTCCGCCCTGAATATAGATACGTTCTTATAGCACTTGAGAATATCCACGGTATCCAGCTTTGACTTTTCCAGGGTATCCGCCTTGATCCATAAGGAATCAGGCCCGTTGACCCATCTGACTACAGGTTTTCCCCAAACCTTGGAATAATCACCGCCTTCACGGTTTCGAAAGGCATCTCCCAGAAGAAGGATGTCGTCTTTTTTAGAAAAAAGCCGGATCTGACCATTGCCATACCCATCCTTTGTGAGTTGTTCATAATAAAGGGTATCTCCTTCAATGTAGAAACTGGAATCCTCTATGGAGCTCCTTTTGGTCAGAAAGGCGATCTTCTCTTTCAAAAAGTATTCTCCCCCTGTTGTGTAGAGGTTCCCCTTATTGGAAAGTACCTCGGTTGGTCCCAGAAAGACCACCTTTTTCTCGCGGGAGTAATAATCCATGGAATCGCCTCGTATGGTTTCTTCTTTTCCCTCTCCAAGAACACTATCCTTGAAATGGATATAGGACCTGTTGAGGTAGTAATAGGCTTCCTTGCTCTTAAGCGTGAATCCTTCCATTTCAATAATGCCCCCGTCGTTGTAATAGACAAGCCTGTTTTTGCGCGAGTAGTAAAGGTTATCAGAGGATATTCTCGTATTAGGATCACGAAGTTTTGCGTTGCCATTGGCTTTGAGAAAATCCTCCTTTCCGTCAAAATACACGTGATCACAATCCAGGAAAAGGGTGTCGGCCTGAACGATCCTTACATTACCGGTGAGCCAAAGAGAATTTTCTCGGTCAAGATATTGAAATGCGGAATCACAGGTGACCACAGCATCCTCTCTTTTCAGCTTGACATGACCGATAAACTTGTTGATCGCCTCTCCATTCTCAACCACACTGCGAAAAACATCCGTATGCTTGATCTCTACGCCTTGACCATACGACAAAAAAGCATGAAACAGAGCCGCTAAGCTTGCAAAGATTATTTTTGAATACCTGGAATTCATTCCCAGAGCAAAATTAAGTCAGCATTGACCATTCTCGATAAAATTCAAAAAACCATTCAGGATTTTGGTCTTGTGGACAAAAACCAGACCATCCTATCCGCTGTGAGTGGTGGAGTGGATTCAGTGGTTCTTGTCCATGCCTTCGATCGATTGGGATATAGGCAGGAGATCGCACATGTAAACTACAAGCTCAGAGGAAAGGAATCGGATCAAGACGAATCATTCGTGATGGCCCTGGGAGAAAAGCTTGGGATCAAGGTCCATGGATCTGAATTTCCCATCGATCCCACAAAAAGCGGAATACAAAACCTGGCTCGGGAGAAAAGGTATGACTGGTTTCGGCAGTTATCTCAAACAAGAAGAATTGAAAGGATCGCATTGGGACATAATGCTGACGATAATTTTGAGACCGCTCTCTTTCATTTGATCAAGGGGGAAGGCATCATGAATCAGAGGGGAATTTCGGTAGAGACCGGAATCATAATTCGCCCTCTACTCTTTATTACACGTGAGGAGATCCAAGCTTTTGCACTGGAAAATGGCATCCACTGGCGAGAGGATAAAACAAATTCCGAAAACAAATACAGTAGAAACTTCCTCAGAAATGAGGTCATTCCACTTTTGCGCAGGATCAACCCATCTCTTGAAAAAACATATAGTCGCGATTATCTGAGAGGGGTTGATCAACAAGAGATCCTTTTTTCTCAGCTTGATAAGAACCCGGCTTGGTATGAGAAAGGAGATGAAAAAGGCCTCATACATCTAACTCCGTTGATGTCCCTGCCCGGATGGATGCTTAGGTTGGAATTCATCCTGAAAGAATTTCAATACCCTTCGGAAATGAGGGCAGAGTTGGTGAAACTGATCAAAGCCGAAACCGGAAAAAAAATGGCTTTTGGGGAATGGGAATTGATCAAA
>JANQHS010000068.1 GCA_028282565.1 Cytophagales bacterium
CACCAAATGATCCCAGTCAATGGACGCGTTGTGCAGTACTGCAGTTCAAGGAACCGGAGGGGTCTTCGGTGCCTGCTCTTTTCCGTCGTTCTCAAAAAAGTACGGTACTATCGGTAGGAAAAGATGGCAACCCTGACGGAACCAAGACGGCGACCGGAGCTGACGCCACGGGATGGAGTTGGTTTCCTGGATATGCCATTGATCTGGATCGCGGAGAACGGGTTCATATCTGGATTGCTGAGAGCCGCGAAAGGGATGAAATCCTTGGGAATGATCTCTTATACAATCCTGATAGCAGCACGGATGCGTTGAAACACTTCGTCATCATTACTAACAGGGCTTATGATTTTGGACCCAACGGAGAGGGAGGTGCCTATCAGGACGAAGTCGATGACATGTTCGCGGATCCGTCGGTGCAGATTGCGACCTATGGCCCATGGTATGCAGAACAATTTGGTTGGATGGGATACTTCAGGCTCAATCCATTTCTTGAGATCGAAGAAGAATCCCGTGCGGACATGAGAGTGAAACTCCGGGTGATGAAAGACTATGTGGAAACCGAAAATGGTAAAAACCCGCTTTATACTTTCTCATCCAGGGGAATGGGAGCAAGGACAGAAGATCAGGCTCAGGCACAGAGCGATCTTGACAGGATCAGGCTTGTGCCTAATCCATACTACGCCTACTCACAATATGAGACGAGTCAGGTGGATAAAAGGGTCAAAATCACTGATCTTCCAAGTAAATGCACAATTTCCATCTTCACCATCAGCGGAGCCCTTGTAAGGCAATTCAGCGTTGATAATCCGGAGGATGTTGCGAGTGAAGGTTTGTCCTCGGTGGATTGGAATCTCACAAATCAGGATGGCTTGCCTGTGGCATCCGGAGTATATATTGTCCATGTGGATGCCGGTGAACTCGGTGAAAAGGTCGTAAAGTTCTTCAATATATCCAGACCTATAGATCTTGATACCTTTTAGAGTGCTGTAGATATTAATTCGTTTTGAACATTAATTCATTTTGGGTTTGAAAGCCTCGCTTCTGGCGAGGCTTTTCATTTGTATATGAGCGGTAATTTATCCCATTAAATGGGTGATTTTTTGTTTAAAGGGAATATGGATATTTATGAAGGTTTCGAAAAATCCCCAATTTAAATAACCAGAAACCTTCAAAAACTTGCCTTTTTCTGTGTTCAGGCATTTTTGATCTTAATCCAAGCATCTTTCCCGGTTAAAAACCTGAAAATGAAATAATGGACTAAAAAACTGGAAAGGTCCTAATTGGATCCCAGAAAGAAATGACTGACATGAGCATCCTACGCATGACTTGTTTCCTAGTAGCTCTGCACTCGCTTTGCGAAGTGACTCTTTCTTTTGCAGAAATCTCCACCCAGGCTCCCAACCTGGGTGGAAACAGGTCGGGCTCTTCTATTGATTGCGCAAGAAGCGTATCTCAAGCCGTCCTTGAAATTAACAACGTTCGGGCTTCCGTAATGGCGGCCGGTGACATGTGGTGGTCCGTTTTTGGTGAAGGAAATGCCTCTTATGAAATTCCCAAACAGGATAACCCCGATCTTCCAAAAAAGCATAGCTCATTTGCGGCGGGTATTTGGCTGGGCGGAAAAGAAGCTACTTCCGGGCAACTGTTGGTTATAGCGAATACTTATCGGCAATCCAACTACTCTTTGTGGAACGGACCGGTTGAAGACAAAGGTTTGAATACGGGCAATATTTTACCCGCAGAATGTCTCGCCTGGGACCGCCACTTTACAGTTACCAGGGAAGAGGTAGAGGATTATATACTGAAATTCCAAAACGGGCAGATCAGATCGGAAAATGATATTCCGGAATCAATTCTTCTATGGCCCGGAAAGAATAATCCTTACATCAATGAACTGATTGGAGGGGGGAACATGGATATGACCCAGGTGCTTGCTCCGTTCGTTGAAGATTTGGATACCAGCAGGGATGGGAATTATGATCCGCTTCTGGGTGATTATCCCAAAATCCTGGGTGACCAAGATATCTGGTGGATCATGAATGATGTTGGTAGCGATAAAGAATTCGGAGGTGTAGTAGGTGGTGTCGGTGCTGAACCGGCACAAATTCAGATTGAAACTCAGGCATTTGCTATTGCATCAAACGACTGTATGAACGATGCAACCTTTTACATGTATACCTTAAAAAACAAGGGGGTGAAGGATATCACGGAGCTCTATTTTGGCAAATGGATGGACTCTGATCTGGGGAGTGCAATTGATGATTTTGTGGGAGTTGATGTTCCCAGAGGCTTGGCTTATACCTATAATGGAGATGACTTTGATGAGGGACTTAACGGCTACGGCTCACACATTCCGGCCATCGGAATCGATTTCTTTGCCGGGCCTGTCGCAATCCTTGATACCATAGGCGATGGGATAGATAACGACAATGACGGATTCGTAGACGAAAATGATGCCCCGATTAATTTGGGTTATAGGGTTTATGAAGGTGATGGGGCCGATAATGATCGGGATTGCAACCTGGATGAGCCCTGTGAAAGGTTACAGATGTCAAATTTTTTGTACTACAATGGTACTCCGAATGCCTGTTGCGGTAATCCGGGCTCTGCTACTGATTTCTTTAATTACCTAAGGGGCATATGGAAGGATGGCCAATTTTTGACGCACGACTTGAGAGACGGAACGGGACAATCCTTCCCAAGAACCAATTTCATGTTTCCGGATAATTCGGATTTGGAGATTGGCTGGGGTTTGGGTGGCAATTGTTCTTCACCGGTAGTTGATGAATACAACAGGCCTTGGAATGAAACCATAGCAGGAAATTTTCCCGGCAATCGAAGAATGTTGGGCTCTATAGGGCCATTTAATCTCAGGCCCGGCGAAATACAGGATCTGATCATTGGAGTTCCATGGGCCATGGCTCGTAACCCTGCCAATTCCAGGATTCGTTCTCTGGAAAAACTCAAGGCCTGTGATGATCAGATCCAGGCTTTGTTCAATAATGCGATGGGTTGCTTATCCGACATTTCCCAATTTGAATTTTTGAATGGACCGAATGCCCCAGAAGTGGCATTCGTCGAAAACAACCAGGAAATCATCTTGAGCTGGGAACCTTCCGATTTTGTGGTGTGGGATGATGGGATATTGTATGAGATGAATACGGAAACGTATTTCGAACGGTCACCCAAGACCAATTCTTATTTTAGGTTTCAAGGTTATAGAGTATATCAATTACGGAAACCCGATGTCGATCTAAGGGATCTTGATAACCCTGATCTGGCGCGTGAAATTGGGGTCTTTGATCTAAACGATGATGTCACATCGATCATCAATTATGAGATTGATTATGAGCTGGGGCTGGATAGAACCTTGCCAAGACTTAAAGTGGAAGGAAAAAACGGGGGCGTAAAAAGGACTCTCAGAATCACCGAGGATCTTTTTGGCGAGTTGAACAATGACCTGATCAACCATAAAAGATATCATTTCCTTGTGATCGCATACGGTTACAACAAAGAGGAAGATGAGTTAAACCAATCACAACATGTATTGGACAGAAACGGAAGGCCCTATATCGAAAGTCAGAAAAATTTAAAGATCATTACTGCCGTTCCGCACATACCGATAGGCGAGCAGATCAATGCGACTTACGGAGAGGAATTCGTGATTACAACCCTTCAGGGGGAAGGAAACGGTGGAAGGATTGTTGAACTAAACCCAGGGGTTGAAGAAGAAATTCTTCGAACTAACAGTACTATTAAAACCTACAAACCTGGGTTTGGACCTGTAAAAATCAAGGTTGTCAATCCCGGGAATCTACAGGAAGTTGAGAAGATCGAGATTTCTCTGAATAGCAGGCTTGTAGTGAGGAAAGGGGAAAATGGAAAATTGTTTCCCGGTGATACGCTGATTAGCCTTGGTGAGTTCGACTACAACTCGGTTTTCAGTGGCCCGGATGGATTAAAAGGAAGATTGAACGAATGGATCAGGCAATCTCCCGGGGTTGCGGAAGTAATTCGCGAGCTTAGGGAATTAGAAACCGATTCCACTTTCACGGTCGAGGCAAAGCTGATCAATGGAGATGAGGCCGGAACGTTTACCAGGGAGGCGTACTTCTTTGATTCGCTTGAGTTTGCCTATTACAAAGAGCTGCCAACGCGGTTTACCCTTATCGGAAGAGGATTTGAAAATGGATGGGATGCCATCGAATTCAGGAGAAATGATCTTTGGACCTTAAACACCGCGAACGAAATTTATTACGCCGAATACCCGATCAGCAGCGAGCATGAAGAAACCATCCCTGCCTTCGGGATTTCATTGGAGCTAAGCCCTGGCATAGACCCGGGTTTCAGATCCGTTGATCCGGAATTCAACAAAAACAACGGCCTTCTTGAATCCAGTTTGACCTTTCTTGATCCAGGCAATCCATGGCTTATTCCCATTTCGAGCCAAGATGTTGACTGGCAGAATTCACAAAAACAAATAAATCCTGCTGATCAGGGAGAAATCTATAAAAACGTCATGGGAGGAGGTGTAGGACCTTACATTTTCGGAAAGGAAAATCAAAGTGAAAATGCCACATCACCATATGTGAGTAATGGAATTGATCAAATAGAGAGGTATCAGATCAGCAATGCGTTTCAAGGCCTGAACAATGTCGATTTGGTTTTTACCCCTGGAGATTCAAGATATTGGACGCGAATGCCGGTTCTCCAGTTTGAAGCTCCGGCAGAAGCATCGCAGCCAACTCTCTTCAAGAGAAGTCAAAAAAGTAGAATTCCATCGGTGGACAAGAATGGAGATCCCGACCATTCCAAAGATGCAAATGGGAAGCTCTCAACAGGTTATGGTTGGTTTCCGGGGTATGCTATTGATTTAGACCGGGGAGAAAGGGTGAACATCGTTATGGCCGAAAGTAGAATCGAAGATCCCATAAAAGGGAATGATCTGCTATGGAACCCTGATGATTCGGAGAATGGATCGAGGCATTTTATCATGCTGACCAACCGGAAGTATGATTTCGGACCAAATGGAGAACCCGGGAAATTCCAAACCGATTTGGACAGTCTTTTCTCAGATCCTGATGTAATGATCAAGGACTACGGTATCTGGTTTTCCAACACCTTTACCTGGAGTACTTGTTTTCGTTTGAATCCAAATTCGAGGCTGGGAGTCGCCAAAAGCAATGCAAGGTTGAGACTTCGGGTTCAAAACAGCTATTCAGATCAAAAAAGAGGCGAATCTCCGGTTTTTACTTTCTCGACAATGGGGTATGGGGTTAAAAGAAATGACCCTCAAAAACTCAAGGATCATCTTGAGCTGGTGAGCATTGTTCCAAACCCATATTATGCCTTTTCTCAGTACGAAACAGGTCCATCTGATCGACGAGCCAAGATCACAAATCTTCCCCCAAAATGTGAAGTCTCAATTTTTACTCTGAACGGTAGCCTGGTCCGCCAGTTTCAAGTTGAAAGACCGGAAGCATTTGGGGAAATAGAAGAGATCTCCGATGCGAATGGATTAGCAAATGGTGACGATGGAGTAGGGAGCGAGATAAGAACCCCAATAAAGAACCTGACGTCGATTGACTGGGATCTGAAAAACGAATCCGGGAATTCCATAGGCTCAGGAGTCTATATTATACATGTTAATGCAGGGTCGTTGGGAGAAAAGGTCATCAAATTCTTCAATATCGGTCGGGATTTGACCCTTGAGAACTATTAGTTGCCTTTGGCATGACCTATAGATCAAAAAAATGCCTCCGGTTTCCGGAGGTTTTTTTATTGACCCTCAATTACTTTTCTGACATAGTTCCCGAAATCGGTACTTGAATGCAATCCCATGACCTCCTCCTTTTTTGGTCCATATGTCAGTAACGATGATACTCCTCCAATGGAGGACCTGAGATTTTCCTTTCCATCTACATCGAAGATCCGGGGATAGGAGAGGCAGATTGTCAAAGTTTTGTCATTGTGTTCCGATCTTTCCAGAAACTCTGCCAGAACTTCCATTTCGAATCCTTCTTCGTATTGTAAATAGGGTGGAAAGTAGACCACCATGAATACCTGTTGCTTTGAAAAATTTCTTCTCATGAATTGGCCGATCACATATTTAAAGAATTTCTTCTGGTTTTCCCCGGATGAGTATTGGGTTACGATTGCGGATTTTCCTCGTTTTAATTGGGAAATGGAGCTTGAATCCATGGCGATCTGATAATCCTTCTGGCTAAGAGCCTTGAACACATTTTTCTTATCCTTTCTTCTCTCAAAAGGGATCCTGCCGTACCCGAAGAAATAATCCATGATGCCTGAAGAAAGGTCCCATGCAATAGCTTCTCTTGAGAATTCCTTATGGTGGCCGAATATGGAACCAGTCAATGTATCGGCCATGAGCCCGGGAGTAAGAAATGCAGTATAGAATCCGGCTTCCTGCGCGACCTGAAACAAATTGGGCTCAGGAAGAGAGTCCTTATTAAGCCCCATGGACCCTCGGTAGGTGGTCTTCCCGATAAAGATGCTTGTCAGATAGGCGAGATCATCCGGTTTCTCCCCTAGAAAGGTGTTGGTCTCCAGCATGCCTGAGGTCCGCAGCTTCAAAAGCTGATTGTTGGATTTAGCTCCCTCCAGTATATTATAGATGGGTTTTAGACCTCTGCCTGGCAAAATGAAAATAACGATCTGCTCAGGTTTGGATTCCAGTGTCGGGCTGATGGCCACATTAACGGATTCCGGTTTTTCTGTCCTTCCGCAAGCAAACAGCAGGAGTGTCAAGCCAAAGTTCAGAAATCTTCTCTTCATATTGTAAGAGAATAACGGTTCCCGGGAAAATTTCTGATCAGGCCTTTCAATTCAAGTTCCAATAATAACGTTGCGAGTTGGGGAATTCGGATATCGGTTTCCCAGCTAAGGTCTTCCACTTGCAAATAATCTGATTTTGACAAAAGCTCAATGATAGCCTTTTCCTGATCATTCAGTGTTATTTGTGACAATAGTTCAGCTGGTTTTTTTGCCTTTCCTTCGTGTTGAAGGGCATTATCCCAATTTAGGTTTTTCGCTAGATCCTCCGGCTCGACCAACGGCATAGCCTTCTGGGTCCTGATCAGGTTATTGCAACCCGCAGAATAATGGTCGTTTAACCTGCCCGGAATCGCAAAAACTTCGCGGTGATACCCCAGGGCCATTTCTGCGGTGATCAATGCACCGCCTCGCTCCGCAGCCTCGACGACCACAGTGGCATCGGAAATTCCGGCAATTAACCTGTTTCTCGCCGGGAATCTTGCTGCTTCCGGCTTTGTTCCAGGTGCATATTCTGTTAACAACCCTCCGCGTTCCATCATGGCCCTGGCAACAGAGTAATGATCCCTCGGGTAAATATGATCAAGTCCGGAAGCTATGACACCTAGTGTTGGTAAACCATTTTCCAAGGAGATCCTATGGGCCTTGACGTCAATTCCGTAGGCGAGACCACTGACGATCAAGGGTTCATGGCGCTTCCATTCGGAGATGAACTCTTCGACCATTCGTATACCATAGGGGCTTGCTTTTCTTGTACCAACAACGCTGATGACCTTTTTTTGATTGAGCTGAAGATCACCTTTGAGAAACAGGAATGCCGGAGCATCAGGGCATTCCAATAAGCGTTGTGGATAAGAATCGTCTTTACAATACAGAATTTGACCCCCAAGGTTTTCAATGTCTTTGATGACTTTTTCTCCCTGTTCGCCCGGGTTTGAGATCGACTTGATGAGCTGTGAAGTCTTGGAACCGATGCCGGGGATTCGATGTAGCTTATGAGATTCCTTTTCAAATATGGATCTGGCAGAGCCTTCATAGCCAATGAGCTGCTTAAAGGTAGCAGCACCTATCCCTTGAATTCCCGACAATGCCAGTTTAAAGGGGAGGTCCTGATCCATTAAAGCTTGTCCTTGAGATCCAGAAGAGATTTTTTTAGATCCGTTAAAGTGTCAATCACTTTGATCATGTCGGTGTCCGTACCTTCATTCTCATGATTGCTTAGGTGTGCCCTTGCACCGTTAAGCGTGTATCCTTTCTCTTTAACAAGATTAAAAATCAGGTGGATCCTCTCGATCTCTTTGTTGGTATAAAGTCTTTTTCCGTTTTTATTTTTCTTCGGTTTGATCTCGGGAAACCGCTTTTCCCAAAATCTGATCAAAGATGGAGCTACTCCCAGATCCTTGGCTACGAGCCCGATCGGGAAGTACTTTCTTTCGACTGGTTTTTCTTTATAAGGCATACTGATCCAACCCAGAACAAATATAACAATCAGAAAAAATGAAGCGGAACTTAATCGAAGGATTGATTCTCTTCAGAGGCTATTTTCACCACTTTTTCGTATTCGTCCGCGGTAAGGTCCCTGAAGAAGAAATGGACCGGGTTGATCCTCTTCTTTTTATAATGCACCTCATAGTGCAGGTGAGGGGCTGTAGATCGCCCTGAAGAACCCACGGTTCCGATCTGCTCACCCCTTTTCACTTTTTGTCCTCTTCGGACGTCAAAATTCTGAAGGTGACCATACAGGGTCTCATAGCCGAACCCGTGATCGATCACGATCCTGTTTCCGAACCCTCCTGAAGATCTTTTGGCCACCTTTACCACGCCATCGGCGGTTGCGTATACAGGAGTTCCTGATTGGGCCGAATAATCGCAGCCCCAGTGCATCATTCTCTTCTTGAATACAGGATGGATCCGCATTCCATAACCTGAGCTAAGCCTTGTCAACTCCTTGTTGGAAATCGGCTGAATCGCTGGTGTGGCGTTCAGAAGCTTTTCTTTGTCATTGGCCAGAGCCATGATCTCATCATAAGACTTGGTCTGGATGTACATTTTCTTTTTAAGAAGGTCGATGGTTTTGAACGTTGAAATCACCAGCTCTTCCTGGATCAATTCTTCATCAAGGATGTCTTTGTATTTTTCCACCCCGCCGACACCGGCCTCCCTGATGCTTGGTGATATAGGTTCAGCTTCAAATATGACCCGGTAGATATTGTCATCCTTTTCCTCAAGTACGGTCAACATATTGTCGATCTTTTCCAACCTTGAGTTCAGGATCTGGTATTTAAAGAGCAACTCTTCGTTCTCCTTCTTCAGGAGAGCCTCTTTTGGGGAGTCAAAATACTTGAAGTAAACGAACAACAGACCTATCGCTACGATCACCCCAAGGAAGAAAAGACCCAATACGTTAATAAAGATATCCCCGGAGGACACCTTTATCCGCTCATACTTGCAACTTTCAGTATCGTAGTAATACTTTATTCGTGCCATGGGCCTCTTTTTTAGTTAATTTTGCCCCCTTTTAGGGAGACAAAAATATATTAATTACATAATTAATAGCTAGTTCCCGGATTTAACCTCATTTAAGTAAAAACAGCGGGTTTTTAATGGACTCAAAAACCATCCGAAAGGAATTTCTGGATTTTTTTAAGGAAAAGGGACATTCCATAGTTCCCTCAGCCCCAATGGTGATCAAGGATGATCCTACGTTGATGTTCACCAATGCCGGAATGAACCAGTTCAAGGACTATTTTCTCGGACATGGCAAGCCGGAAAAGGCCAGGGTTGCGGATACCCAGAAATGTCTGCGCGTCAGCGGAAAACATAACGATCTTGAGGAAGTGGGCCATGACAACTATCACCATACCATGTTTGAAATGCTCGGCAACTGGTCATTTGGTGATTATTTCAAAAGGGAGGCTCTGGAATGGGGATGGGAACTACTGACCAAAAGGTTCGGGATCAATTCGGAAGACCTTTATGTAACGGTCTTTAAAGGAGACAAAACGGATAACCTTGGCGCGGATGAAGAGGCTGCAGAGATCTGGAAATCGATCACCGATCCTGATCGTGTATTGTTTGAACCCAAGAAGGATAACTTCTGGGAAATGGGTGAAACAGGTCCTTGTGGCCCCAGCTCTGAGATCCATATCGATCTAAGGTCAGCGGAGGAGAAGAAACTATTGCCGGGGAGCAAACTCGTAAACAAGGACCACCCTGAGGTGATCGAAATCTGGAATATTGTTTTTATTCAATACAACCGCCTCACCAATGGAAGCCTCGTGCCACTTGAAGAGAAGCATGTGGATACAGGTATGGGCCTTGAAAGGTTGGCAAGGATAGTTCAGGGTAAAAAATCCAACTACGATACCGATCTTTTTATGCCCTTGATCAATAGGGTTGAAGAGCTAAGCGGTAAAAAGTATGGGGTGGAGGAAGGAACTGATGTCGCCTTTAGGGTCATCGTAGATCATATCAGGGCGATTGGCTTTGCCATCTCCGAAGGCCAACTGCCGGGCAATGCAAAGGCCGGGTATGTAATTCGAAGAATTTTAAGAAGGGCATTAAGGTATGGGCATTCATTCCTTGAACTGAAGGAGCCATTCCTTTATGAACTTGTGCAAGTTCTTGCTAATCAACTGGGCGATGTGTTCCCTGAGCTCATAGCCCAAAGGGGTTTTACTCAAAAGGTTGTTCAGGAGGAGGAGGTTGCTTTTTTCAAAACCCTTTCCAAGGGTCTTACCATGTTGGGTGGGATTTTTGAAAAAGAACAAAGATCAAAAACGGTGCCCGGAAAAAAGGCTTTTGAGCTTTATGATACCTATGGGTTTCCCGTGGACCTCACTTCTTTGATCAGTGCCGAAAAGGGTTTCACCGTTGATATGGATGCCTTCAATGAAGAGATGGGAAAACAGAAGGCGAGGTCGAGAGAGGACTCCAAGAAACAATATGGTGACTGGGTTGAAGTATCTGATGGAAGTTCAGACTTCGTGGGCTACGATGAGCTTTCCACTACATCCAAAATTCTGAAGTACAGGACTGTCCGGGAATCAGATAGATCACTTGTACAGGTAATGCTGGATAAAACCCCGTTCTATCCGGAGGGTGGGGGGCAAGTCGGTGATATCGGCTACCTCATCGACAGTGATGATCGAAAATACAGGGTCATGGATACCCAAAAGGAGAACGACCAGATCCTCCATATTCTTGAATGGTTGCCCGAGAAGGTAGAAGGTGATTTTGTGACCCAAGTCTCCCGCGAGCGCCGCAGATTAACCATGGCCAATCATTCCGCGACCCACCTCATGCATGCAGCACTCAGGAGAGTTTTGGGGAATCATGTTGAGCAGAAGGGATCATATTTGGATGATCAGATCCTCCGGTTTGACTTTTCTCATTTTGAAAAGGTGAACCGTGAGCAATTGAATCAGATAGAAGATATGGTCAATGAGCATATCCAAATGGACATCCCCCTTGAAGAAAGAAGGAACTTCCCAATCGATGAAGCCAAAAAAATGGGAGCAATGGCCCTATTTGGTGAAAAGTATGGGGATAAGGTCAGGGTTGTTGTCTTTGACCGCGATTATTCGGTTGAATTATGTGGAGGGACCCATGTCGCTTCCACCGGAACTATCGGAATATTTAAGATCGTTCATGAAGGATCAGTCGCTGCAGGAGTAAGAAGGATCGAAGCCTATACAGGTAAAAGAGCCTTGGAATATGTCAATCATAAGATGACTGTACTCGAGGAAGTTCAGGAAGTTCTGAAGTTTCCTAAAGACCTGAAGAAGGCTGTCTCCGATGTCCTAAAGGAAAGAAACTCCCTGTCCCATAAATTGGAGAAGTTGGAGCGCGAAAAGATGGGGAACGTTTCTTCCGGTCTGGATGACAAGATCCGAAGCGCAGATAAGGGAAGGTTTTTGGTCGAGAAGATAGCTCTTCCGAGTGCGCAAGCATTAAAGGATCTTCTTTTCGGGCTTAAGAATCAGCACAAGGATCTGGTTTCATTGATCGCTGCGGATATCGATGGAAAGCCTATGGTCGGAATTATGACCGGTGATGATATAACGAAGCTAGAGCTGATCAATGCCGGGGTGATGATCAAAGAGATAGCCAAAGAGATCAAGGGTGGCGGGGGCGGTCAGGCCTTTTTTGCCACTGCAGGAGGCAAGGATATTGGAGGACTGGATAAAGCTATTGAAGTGGGCGAAAACATGATTCTTGAATTGCTTAATGGAGAATAGATGGAATTTGAAGTGATCATTGGTTTAGAGGTTCATGCACAGCTTTTGACTGAATCCAAGGCTTACTCTACAGATTCAACAGAATACGGGTCCCTTCCGAATGTGCATTTGACCCCACTGACACTTGCACTTCCCGGAACCCTGCCGGTCATTAACAAAGCAGTGGTAGAGTCCGCCGTCAAAATGGGAATTGCCTGCCACTCGGATATTACCCGTAGGAATATCTATGACCGTAAAAATTATTTCTATCCGGATTTGCCCAAGGGCTATCAGATCACACAGGATAAGACCCCCATCTGCCTAGGTGGCTTTGTTGAGGCAGATATGCCTGATGGCGAGGTCTTGAGAGTCGAAATCACCAGAATCCACATGGAGGAGGACGCAGGGAAATCTCTTCACATCGAGGGTGAGGAAGAGAGTTTTGTGGATTTCAATCGCGCCGGGGTTCCCTTGATCGAGATCGTTACCGAACCGTGCATCCGGAGTTCAGAGGAGGCAGCTGCCTACCTGATGGAAGTTCGGAAAATGGTCAGGTACCTTGATATCTGCGATGGGAACATGGAAGAAGGATCTCTGCGCTGTGATGCCAATGTTTCTTTGAGAGAAAAAGGAACGACTGCCTTCAATAAAAAAGTGGAGGTCAAGAACATGAACTCCTTCAAAAATGTGCAAAGAGCGCTGGAATACGAGATCCAAAGACAAAGAGGGATCTATGAGTCCGGAGGTGCTATTGAGGAGAGTGAGACCAGAAACTTTGACCCTGTTTCCGGAAGGACTATCCCGATGCGGAGCAAGGAGGATCTCAATGATTACAGGTATTTCCCTGAACCGGATCTTCCTCCATTGGTGGTATCTGAGGAGTGGATAAACTCTATTCGGGATGGAATGCCTTCCTTACCCAGGGAACTCTTGAAGAAATTCACCCAAGATTATAAGGTACCCGATTACAATGCCCGCGTACTCACTGAAAACAAAGGTGTAGCTCAGTATTTTGATGAGCTATGTGGTCAAACCAAAAATCATAAACAGGCATCAAATTGGGTTATGGGGCCGGTGAAGTCCTATCTCAATGAACTGACAAAAACGATTGATGAGTTTCCGATTGTGCCAAAGGATCTGGGGCATTTGATCGATATTATCGCGGAAGGGAAGTTGAGTAATTCTATGGCGGAGCAAAGGGTTTTTCCGGAGATGATCCAAAATCCGGGTCGGTCCGCAGAGGAAATTGCCCAAAGGCTAAATCTTATTCTGGAAGACAATACGGAAGAGTTGAGGGAGATCGTTAAGAAGGTTTTGGGTGCCATGCCTGCCAAGGTTGAAGAGTATAAAAACGGAAAAAAGGGACTCCAGGGATTGTTCATGGGGCAGATCATGAAAGAAACCAAGGGAAAGGCAAACCCCAAAGAGGCTTCTAAAATATTAAGTGAGGAATTAGATCAATGAAAAGAGTTTTGAATATATATGTTTTTCTCCTGGCGTTCATGACGTTGTTTGCTGGTTGCAATGACGCAACTACTAAAACGGGAGAGTTCAGGATCAATGGAAAATTGAGGTTTTTGAGGGATGGATACGTCAAGCTTATTGTCCGCGAAGGAGAGACCCTTATGACCCTCGATTCTTCTATGGTGGGTCAGGATTCAACCTTTGTATTAACCGGCCAGGCGGAAGATCCGAGGTTTGCGCAAATAGACTTTTATGGAAAACAGCAGGAGTTTGTGGTCCTTTCGGAGGGGGTCATCAATGTAGAAGCTGATGGAAACAGACCTGGAGGATATTTTTCGGCCACCGGTACCGAAGAATTGGAATTGCAAAATCATGTAAAAGCAATACATCAAAGTCTGCTCAATGAGGTTCAAACCGATAAGCAATTGTACACTATAGCGCTTGCTCAGGCCGATTACGAGCGAGCGGATTCGTTGAAAATGCACATGGAAAGAAGCGTGAGCCAACATCACGAAGAGCTCATGAGCTTTATTGATTCTATTGGCACCGGTTACCTCAGTGGGGTTTTCGCATTGAACCTACTGGACTATAGAACCTGCTTTGAATATCTGGTGGAGACGGCTCAGAAAATTTCAGAGAAACAAGATCTCAAACCATATGAGATCGAATGGCTGAGCAATTTCAATAACAACAAAGCGCAGATGATGGCCGCTATTGATGCAGATAAAAGAAAGGCTGAGATCGAAAAGAACCTCAGAATCGGTGCGGAGTTCCCGGAAATTGATCTGCTGGACCCCGATGGAAAGAATCAGAAGCTCAGCAGCTTGAGAGGTAAATATGTTTTGGTTGATTTCTGGGCTGCTTGGTGTCGTCCCTGCAGAATGGAAAATCCGAACCTGGTAGAAGCTTATAAAAAATACAGCCCTCGCGGCTTCGAGATCTACGGTGTCTCACTCGATTCCAAAAAAGAAGCATGGATAGATGCGATTGCCAAAGATCAGCTGACCTGGACTCAGGTTTCCGATCTTAAGCAATGGAATTCCATAGTTGTAAGAGATTTTAACATCAACTCTATTCCTGCTAATTTCCTGCTGGATCCACAGGGCAGAATAATTGCTACGAACCTCCGAGGGCCTGGTTTGGAAGCAAAACTTGAAGAGATCTTCGCTTCTACCTGATTTCGGGCTTAAGCTTTTGCAATTCGGTCCAGAATGATCGCTTAAGACGTTGATCTTGGTTTAGATCCTTGAGGCTATCGGTAATCAGGATCTTCCAGCCTTCCCTTTCGATTATCTGGTTTTTTAGGCCTTTAGCCAGGGTGAATGTCGAACCAAAGGCAATCATGATCTTTGGCTGAAGATCTTCCCTAACCTTATCAACGCTTGAATCCTCAAGACTGACATCAACGATTGCTACATCGTTTTCTGTGAGAGCAACGGCCTTCAGAATGTTTTTAAGCAAGGTGTATTCAATGCTATCATAAACTCTGCTACCGTCATCGATCAGAACGGTGATATTCTTGAGGTTTTTTCCCCGAAAGACTAACCCTTTGCCTTGTTCGGGTTTTCGGCCTCCGAGCTTGTAAAGGGGCTCATTATAAATATAAGCAAGGGCCTTGGGGTTTAGTTTTTCCATCCTTCCTTTCCGGTTAAGGGGACAAATGCAAAAAGGCCATGTTTCTCGGTAATTCTTTCATGCCCATGTTTTTTTACCCTGACCATGGTTTGTGTTTTTTTGTCTCCGACCGGAGCAACCAACAACCCACCATCCTTAAGCTGTTCGAACAGCATATCCGGAATTTTGGGTGCAGCGGCAGTTAGCAAAATCCGATCAAACGGAGCATATCGCTTCAATCCTAAAGATCCGTCTCCAAGATAGCAACGCACATTATAACCCAATCTATGCAGGTCCGCTTTTGCTTTTTTATAAAGAGGTTCCACTGTTTCGATGGTAAATAACCTGACTTTCATCTGCGAAAGTATGGCTGCCTGGTATCCCGAGCCTGTTCCTATTTCCAGGACCTTCATTCCCTCCTTAATGTCCAGCAATTCACTTTGCCTTGCGACCGTATATGGTTGGGAGATGGTTTGTCCGTTTCCTATGGGGAAGGCTTTGTCCTCATAGGCATGATGAAGAAGGGCATCGTCAAAAAAATAATGCCTCGGAACACTTTCCATGGCATAAAGTACTATTTCGTTCGTTATACCCTTGGCCTTTAGGGTATTAATAAGCGATTTTCGTAATCCTTTGTGCTTGTAATCATCCTTGAAGAGCATTTGGAGAGAGAACTATTAACTATTGGACTATTTTTGCGACCAAAATAATGCCTTCCAAATGAAAAACCCTTGGGTTTTTTTTCTATTTGTACTCGGGTTTTTTGGTTGTGATGTGATCAATCCTTCAGACCCTATCCCGTCTTACATTTCAGTTACGGAGATCAAAATTGATTCCTTCAGGAGTGAGCCCAATTCCGCTGCAGTATTCGATGTATGGGTGACTGTAAACGGTGACTATGTCGGAACCTATGAGGTTCAAAGAGATCCCAATAAGGAGCCCTTGGTATTTCCGGTGCTTTATGAAGGCAATGTTGAAGTCGGAATTTTTGGTGGTATCTACAGGGACTACACTTTTGGCCGCCATGACCCTTATATTTTCTATAAGGAATATATCACCAACGTAGAGCTCAAAAAGACCGAAGTTACGGTCGTCAATCCTACCATTAGCTATTTGGACGAAGGCCGGGGGGGGATTCAGTTTCCGACTGCGGCATTTGAGGATTTCGAATCAGGTTTCCCCAGATATGTGTCCTGTTCAGGATGCGTGATAAGCATGGATATAATTGATCCTAAAACCTTGAATGGCGGGCCTGAGCAAGGAGAGGCAGCAGCATACTTCAAGGTCGAGGAAGACGAGGATGACCTTTTGGGCATGATCCAACGCACCAGAATGTCCCTCCCGATCCCACCTACCCAGGTCTTCTTTGAAATGGATTATAACTCCAATGTCAATATACTCGTTTCATTCAGGATCAATGGAATTGCCGGCTGGCCCATCATTACCCTTCCGCCGACTACCGGTGACTACCGGAAGGTCTACATTTTTATAACAGATGATATTGGGTTTGCGGGCCAGGGGGACCTTTCAGCGGAGTACCAAATGTTTATCACATCATTGGAAACCGCAGGAGTCGAGGGAGATAAATATGCTTCGTTCGATAATCTGAGAATAGTACAACCCAATTAAGATTGAATAGGATATTCCCCGGTGCGCTGTTTATCCTTGTTGACTATCTGGCGGCATTTCTGGCCTATGCACTTTTTTTCTCGGTGCGGCAGAAGATCCTCGGTGAACCTGGAAGTTCGGTTCATACCAAGCAGATCGTATCCTCTCTGCTGATCGGGGTTTTCTGGGTTGTGCTGTATTGGATGGGAGGACTTTATCAGGGAGTCGAACGCCGATCCAGGTTTCGTGAGATCCTGAACCTGGCCGGAATTTCGTTCATTGGAACCCTGATCATCTTTTTCGCTCTTCTTTTGGATGATGTAGGGGTAAAAACATATACCCAGTATTATAAGACGGCGGCTTCCCTGTTGACCATTCATTTTTCGATAGCTTCGATTTTCCGTCTCGCCCTGCTTGCCTGGATCAAGTATCGGATCACTTCGGGTACCCTGGGTTTTAACACTTTGATCATTGGCTGCGGGGAAAAGGCTAGCGAATTGGTCAATGACCTTGAACGGGAACACCGATATCTTGGCTTGAGGATCGTCGGCTACTTGAAAATTGAAGATGAACCCTGTCAATTGACCGAACAGATCAAAGGCCTCGGAAACCTTGGAAACCTGGAGGATCTGCTTGAAGAGAATGGCATTGATGATGTCATCATATCGCTCGATGCCAAGGACCACCACTTCCTCGAAGAGATTATCAGTCGGCTGGATAGTTATGCCGTAAATATTTCAATCACTCCCGATCTCTATGAAATACTGATAGGCTCGGTGCGGGTTCAGCACATTTTTGGCGCTCCCTTGATCGAGGTCAGAAAAAGGCTGGTCCCTGTGTGGATCAGGGTGATCAAGAGATTTATGGATATTCTTATCTCTTTGTTCATCATTTTGGTAGGCCTTCCGTTTTTTCTTCTTTTCGGACTGATCACCAAGGTATCATCTCCGGGTCCTGTATTTTTTCTGCAGGAAAGAATAGGCTATAAAGGCAGGCCCTTTCGAATCATTAAATTTCGTTCCATGATCGTGGAAGCAGAAAAAAATGGTCCTGCGCTTTCTTCAAAGAATGATCCAAGGATTACCAACTGGGGAAAGTTTATGAGGAGGACGAGGATCGATGAAATGCCCCAATTCTTCAATGTACTGAAAGGAGAAATGTCACTCGTTGGCCCGAGGCCTGAAAGATCGTTCTACATAACACAAATTGTCCAAAGAGCTCCCTATTACCGGCATCTGCAAAAAATCAGGCCGGGGATCACTTCTTTGGGACAGGTGAAATTGGGGTATGCCGAAAATATTGATGAAATGGTTGAAAGACTCAAGTATGATATGCTCTATCTTGAAAACATTTCAATCGGACTTGATCTTAGGATTATGTTTTTTACGGTTTTTATTATTCTTCAAGGGAGGGGAAAATAATGTTCACTGGTATTATCGAAGGATTAGCTGAAGTGATTTCCATAAAGGCGGAGGGCACAAATCTAAGATTTGAACTCAGCTGCCCGTTTTTGAGTGAGTTGAGGATTGATCAAAGCCTGGCACATGATGGTGCTTGTCTGACTATAGAAGCTATCAATGAAAATACATATGAGGTGGTGGCTGTGGAGGAGACACTGAGCAAAACCTCACTCAGATCCTGGGGAGAAGGAAGTATGGTGAATCTGGAGAGGAGCATGAAAGCCGATGGAAGGTTTGATGGCCATATTGTCCAGGGACATGTGGATACAGTTGCCAAGGTTGAAGCCATTAATAGCCTGGATGGTAGCTGGGAATTCTCATTTTCATATGATCCGGAGAGCTCGAATGACACGGTTCAAAAGGGTTCCATATGTGTGAATGGGGTAAGTTTAACCGTGGTTGATTCTTATCGCGGTGGGTTCAGCGTGGCGATCATCCCTTATACCTATGAGCATACCAACTTCAGGCAATTCGGACCAGGAACCATGGTGAATCTTGAATTTGATATAATTGGGAAGTACCTCAAGAAATTCTTGAAAGCTTAGCTATTTTTCCTGAGCAGACCTTTCAGCATTAATCATTAAAAGATCCCAGACACCCTCTCTTTTCAACAATTGGAAAAACTGGGAGGCGGTAGGGAAGACCTGCTTTATTCCGGTGCTACTGTTTGAATCCCGTATATCCATCAGGATTTGATTTTCGTTACAATCCATCAAACCATAGTAGGTGGATTTCCTATCAACGGATCTCTTCTTAATGTCGATGATCGGATCCGCAGAAGGATCTATGCTTGGATCCCAGATGGTTTTTTTTAGTAAGGTCCAGTTGGCTGTTTCGATACTTAGCTCTGTTCCATTCAATCTATAACGTCCTTTTGTATAGGTTTCGCCGCCTTCAAAGCAGGGATTCATTACAATGCAGATCCCATCTTCCAGAAAGAGGATCTGGCTGAGACAGCACTCACAATTCTTGATTAGCTCACAACCATTTTCAGGCTCGGGCTTCCCGAACATCCAAACAGAATTTTCCAGTTTTTCCATTTGGCATAATGCTGCGAAAGGTAAAAAAAGAACGAGTGTTGCGAGGATCCTTTTCAATTCATCGGCAAGTTAAATATTCTATATCAGGATCGTTCTGCAAGGTATTTTCTTTGCTGAATTCCATTAAAATTCCCCCATATTGTAGGAGCGGTTATTTGCACATAAACCGTTAACCTTGTATTCGTTATAAATCAGACTCAGATCCCTTCACGGCCGAACATGTCAAAAACCTTGCCCGTCGAATAGATTTGATTGAAAATGGGTATGAAACACTATAACTTCTTCTTAAATTCAGCCTCGAATTTTTTAAAACACCTACCATGAATAAAAACTTAATCATTAGTTCTCCTTTCAGAATTGGTCTTTTTGTATGCCTTTTCCTTTTGGGAATAACGAATGGGTTCTCTCAGTCAAGCTTTTCGGAATCTCAAGATGTTCAGGATCAGGCAATTACAACGCAAGTTGACTTGCCGGAAAATGGCTCCGGTACGGCTTCATCTTTTTTGGAATCATCCCTCCTAATGGCCTCGGATGCCATCGGAACCGTTCCCAAGATGAATCAGGGCAATATCATTCAGGCTCCTGCTGCTGCAGGGCCCGTATTTTACAATTTTGACACCGAAACCGCCGGATCGACAGGGCCATTTGTCAGCGGATGGGTAGGTGTAAATTCATCGACCTATGACTGGACTGCAGGAACCGGATTGACGGGTTCTCCCGATACCGGTCCAAGCGCAGATCATACAACCGGCTCGGGAATATACATGTTTACCGAGGCTTCTTCACCAGCCACCACAGGTGATACTGCCTCGCTTACAAGTCCTTATATCGAGATTGATACCTTTTCAAACCCAGGAATAGGGTTTTGGACCCATCGCTATGGTGCCTCTATTGGAAATATGGTTGTTTATGCGAATGACGGCCTTTCAGGCTGGGTGCCTTTGGTGAACCTGGTAGGGGAATGGCAATCCGATGAGTTGGATCCCTGGTTATATGTAGAAGTACCTCTTTGTGCACTAAGCTCCAGTGATTCCGTTCAGATCAGGTTTACAGCCTTTCATGGAGGTGGTTGGGCAGGAGATATGGCCGTTGATGATGTCGGTATGGTAAACATTGTCCCGGTTCAGGATGCGGCAATTTCCGCAGCAGATCTTTTGCCGACGACATACACGATCTTTCCCGAGTCGCAGCAAAGTGTGACCGGATTTACAAGTGATATTAGCAATTTGGGCTCTGAGGATTTTACCGGGTTGAAATTAAAAACCACCCTGGGTGCCTGGTCTGATAGTGCGACTCAAGCAACCTTCGGTTGTGGTACAATTACGAATTTGTCCACTTCAAGCCCTGCAGGACCTTATGCAATAGGCAATTATGAAGTTTATTTTGAATTGAGTGCCAATGAAACCGATGACTTTCCAAACAATAATTTTGATACCCTGAGGTTTGAGATCTCCGATTCGGTTTACGCGAGGGATGATGACAATCCTACAGGAACATTAGGAATAGGCCCCGGAGCTACCGGTACATTGGGACAGACCTTTGAGGTGCTGACAACCGATACCATTACTTCGGTTTCATTCCACCTTGGAAGCAATACGCCATTGATCAATCCCACGGTTGGTGATGTTCTGGATATCAGTTTGTACGATTTCAATGGAACTCCTGGTACTGTTTTG
>JANQHS010000083.1 GCA_028282565.1 Cytophagales bacterium
TACCCTCGGATACTGGGAGCGAATTTTAATAAGTTGAAATAGGTCTTCATCGAAAAAATCGGCCGAAACTAAGTTTTTATTGCTTTAAAACCTTTTCCCTGATCCATTTTTCAACATCTGTTACCTGAAGGTTTTGCATGCATTGACAATAATGATCTCCATTACAAGAATTACAGGATTGCTGGCTGGTCAACCAGCTGGCTTTTTTTCCTATTGGCGCCCATCTTCCCGGGTCCATCGGTCGAAGCGGAGGAAACAAACCCAGAGCTGCTACTCCTGATGCAGAGGCCAAGTGAAGCGGGCCTGTACTGGCCGCTACAAATCCATCCACCTTCTTGATTTCCTCAATTAATTCTGACAGACTGAATCTCCCGGTCAGGTCCTCGACGTTTTCCGCATCAAAAAGGGAGGGAAGTTCTTTTTTGATCAACCCACCTTCTGCTTGAGTTCCCGTGATCTTGAATGTGATCTCCTTGGGATCAAAACGCCGGATCAGGGCAAGATATTCTTCCAGAGGCCATTCTCTTGCACTGCCTCTGGATTTCGGATGAATGATCAATTCTTTTGGACTGTTTGAAAAGCCTTCCTGCTGCTGCGCAAATCCATACCAATCCGCGATCTGTTGAAGGTCCGGAACATAATCGATCCCGATTCCTTTCAGCAACTTGAAATTCAATTGTGCTTCATGCAGATCGGATCTTCTCCTCGAGAAATTGACCCTTCTGTTGAGGTAAAAAAAGTTGATCAGGCGGTGGCTGGTTCCTACCCTGATGGGAATCCCTGCTTTTTTTGACCATTTGACGATATCCGGATCGGGAAATACCAGGATGATGGAATCCGCCTTTAATTCTTGATTCGATGCCGGGAGTTCTTCCTTGGTTATAACTGCATCCACGAAGTTCGAAGCCTTGACAACCTCTCTTGTATAGGAAGCACAAACGAAAGTGATCCTGATCCCGGGAAATTCCTTTTTGAGGAAACCGGCCATGGGAATGGTCAGCACCACATCGCCGATGGCATCGGTTCGGGAGATCAGGATATGCTTCATTCAGGAAGTGGGTTTTTGGTAGTACTCCCGAACCCTGGCATACTTCATATATGTGGCAAATGCTGAGATCCTGCAAACCTGGAATCCCGCATAGCCATCAAGGAAACCCAACTGGAGAAAGTAGCTTTGGAAAAACTTAAAAGCCGGTGCGAATAACTCTTTGATCATGCTCGGCTTCTTTCCTTTTTCGACCAGACCTTTTGCCATGATCCCGGTGAAAAATTCAATTTGTTTCAGATGACTGGCCAGATCAGGATAGGAATAATGCAATATGTCTCCCTTCAATCTTGAGATCTCCTGGCCTTCTCCAGGTATGATCCTGTCATGTGGATTTTCACCGCCCCAGCTTGCGAGCTTGCGATCGAAGAGCCTGACCTTTCTATCGGGGTACCATCCGCAATGTCGGATCCAATGCCCTCGGTAATTGGTCAACCGACTCATTTCATAGATCCCGCTTTTTCCTTGGTTTTTGATCTCCCGAATTGAGCCCTTCAGCTTATTCGACAGGGCCTCATCGGCGTCAAGAGATAGAACCATGTCATTTTGGCATTGTTGAAGCGCGAAGTTTTTTTGTTGAATATGACCATCAAATGCGCGCTCCAGGACCTTTGCATTAAAGGAATTGGCTATGGCCCGGGTTTGGTCTTCGGAGCCGGAATCCACCACAACTATTTCATCGGCAAGGTCGAAAACAGAGTCCAGACACCTCCCAAGGTTATTTTCTTCGTTATAAGTAATGACAGCGACAGAGAGCTTAAAGCCCATGGATACCTTTGTTGGATCTTGA
>JANQHS010000090.1 GCA_028282565.1 Cytophagales bacterium
TTCCTTCTTGAGCTTTCTCTTAAACCTTCTGATCTTCTTACCCAAGCCTGGTTTTTCCTCTGATCCGGCCGGGTCAAGGAAAACCAATTGAATTTTTACCGAGGAGCCTTTCGGCTTTTCTGCTTCGATGATCGCGGGAGCTTCATATACCCGGATTTCTTGCTCAACCACTGGGGTCTCGAACGCTTCGACGATCAGGACTCCTTCATCCTCATCAATCGCCTGATTGATCACTAGCATGGACTCTGGTATTTCTTTTTTGGGCTCTACTATTTTCTGTTCGGTAGCTTGTTTGGTTTGAGACCGGGGATCATGTGTTTCCTTTGTTTCCGCAAGGCGGCTGTTTTTCAATACGGAGCCAGCAACTTCATTCTTTTGGACACTTGGAATAGAACCGAAATGCCCAAGGATCAACAGGGAAAATGAGGCAGCTATCGCAAAAGGTATCCATTTGCTTCTCTTCTTTTCGGGTTTCGAAAGCCTGATCTTTTCAAAAACCTCATCGCTGACGGCGAGCTCCAGGGCCTCAAACCTGGATTTGAGCAATCCTTGTTCCTTAGCTTCCATACTCCGGTAATTGATACATCAGTTCTACTTTCTTCCTCAGGAGGTTCCTGGATCTCAGGTATTGGGATTTGGAGGTTCCTTCGCTTATTCCAAGCATTTCTCCGATTTCCCGATGACTGTATCCTTCCACTGCAAACAGGTTGAACACGGTCCGATAACCCTGCGGAAGGGATTTGATCAGGTCCATTAATTCCGATGTGGAAAGCTGATCGTAGATCTCCGCCATGGAAAAGGGCTCCGACCGAAGTTCATCCATTGAAACGGCCCATTTTGAAGCTCCTTCCTTTCGGATCTGTCCTAGGGCCTCGTTGATCATGATCCTCCTGATCCATCCTTCGAGGCTTCCTTCTCCTCGAAAACTCTCTATGGTCGAAAACACCTTCGTAAACCCTCTAACCAGTATATCTTCCGCCTCGGCATTGGAACCAAAGTACCTGCTGACCAAGGTCATCATCCGACCTTTGTACTGGTCGAAAAGTATCCTTTGGGTTTCAGGATCTCTCTGCTTGCATCCTTTCAGGAGCTGATCTTCGGATCGATAGGATTGCAGTTTCGGCATCTTATTGTGAAAGATGCACAAGGGCATATAAAGGTTGCATACCTTTCACAAAATAGATCAATGAAAAAATATGTAAGCAATGACAATGGCCGCAAGGATCCCCGCAAAGTCGGCGATCAGACCTGCCGTCATCGCATAGCGGGAATTTCGAATTGAAACCGAGCCAAAATAGACAGCGAGTATATAAAAGGTGGTGTCTGTGGTTCCCTGAAATGTTGAGGCCAGTTTTCCCGTGAATGAATCGGGACCAAATGTTTTCATGGCATCGATCATCATACCACGGGACCCGCTTCCGCTGAGAGGTTTCATCAATGCGGTGGGCAAGGCGTTCACAAAATCTGTATTGAATCCCAGCAAGCCAAAGACCTTTCCAAATCCCTGGGAGATCAGGTCCATGCCTCCCACAGTTCGGAAGACTCCGATCGCCACCAGAATAGCGATCAGGTAGGGAATGATCTTGATGGCAACCTGAAATCCTTCCTTCGCACCCTCGATAAAGGCTTCAAAGGCGTTGATCTTCTTAAAAATACCCTGGGAAACAAAAAAGGTGATCAGGAAGAACAGGATAAAATTTCCGATCAGGGCGGAATAGGTTTGTAATTGCTCGTGCCCCAGTGTCGTCAGAAAGAAAACCAGCAGGGAGATCAATACCGTGCTACCGAGTATCGCGGTGAGCAACACCCGATCGAATAGATTGATCTTTTGATAGATGGAAACCGTGATCAGGCCTACCATGGTCGAAAAAAACGTAGCAATCAGGATCGGCAAGAAGATGTCGGAAGCATTGGCGGCGCCCATTTGGGCACGATAGACCATGACATTCACCGGAATAATGGTCAATCCGGAGGTGTTCAGGACGAGGAACATGATTTGCGCGTTTGAAGCCCTTTCCTTGTCGGGGTTGAGTTCCTGCATTTGCCCCATGGCCTTTAGCCCGATGGGCGTGGCCGCGTTATCGAGGCCGAGCATATTTGCCGCGAAATTCATCATGATGTTACCATTCACAGGATGGTCTTTTGGGATCTCCGGGAAAATGCGCACGAAAATCGGAGAGATCAGCTTTGCGAGCTTCTGGATCATCCCGCTCACTTCGGCAATCTTCAATAGGCCCAACCAAAAGGCCAGCACTCCTGTCAAGCCAATGGAGATCTCGAAACCTGTTTCGGCATAAGAGAAGGTCGAGTTCACCAGTTCTGTAAAAACCCCGGTGTCGCCTGTGAAGATCAATTTGCCCAAAGCCATCAGGAAGGCGGCGACAAAAAAGAAAATCCAGATGTAGTTTAGGGCCAAATGACAGAGATTGAATTTCTCGCTCCAAAGTAATGATTGTATGACAAATTCATTTGACGAAGATTTTTGGGATAACCGTTATGCTACCGGCAATACTGGCTGGGACATCGGTTATGTCTCTACACCTTTAAAGGAATATTTCGATCAGTTGGAAGATAAGGAGATCCATGTGCTTATTCCGGGGGCTGGAAATGCCTATGAAGCCCAATATCTGTTTGAGCATGGATTCCGGAATGTAGATGTGGTCGATATTTCCTCGAAACCGCTACGGGAATTTGCCAGAAAGAATCCTGAATTCCCTTCAGATCGGTTGATCCATGCCGACTTTTTTGAACTTCAGAATTC
>JANQHS010000102.1 GCA_028282565.1 Cytophagales bacterium
TGGGTGAACTGCTGGTTGCTCAGGGATCTAAGAACGCCGTTTGGTGGCATGAAGAATTCAGGTGTGGGAAGAGAAGGAGGGTTTGAGGCAATGAAATTCTTCACAGAACAAAAAAACGTCTGCATCAAATATTAAAAAACCCCGGGTGTTTGCCCGGGGCTTGAAACCACCCTTATTTTTTACGCGTGGGGCTCTTCTTTGTGATCGCTCAGATCTCCATGATCTTCTTCCTGATGTATCTGGTCGGCTGTTTTCACATGGTGAGTTGGGTGCAGAGTATGAGCCCTCTTGCCTTTGTGGCCACAATATGTACAGGCATAATACTTATAGGCTTTTCCTGACCTCCTGTGGGTTGGTTTGCTGATCAATTCCTCTTTGATCAGTTTGTAGGTTTGATATTTACAGTTAGGGCATTTTAATGCATGAGCATAGCCATCGTATTTTTCAATTTTTAACTCCCCGGAAGCTCTGTCGATCCAAACATCATAATCGATCGCCATCGCTTCTTCCTCGGCCTGCATGCCTTCGTCAAGATAATCATCTTCCTCATCCTCGGATAACAATTCCATGATCGCACCATTGCTGGCTTTTCGAGGTTTGTACCTCAATTTTTTGAGCTTTCTCTCTACCAAAGTGGGATAGTAGAACTGAAAGGTGAATTTAAGAGCGAAGTGAAGCATTCCTACGAAAACTCCGGATACCAGCACCTGGGCGATATAATAGATCCAAATGAACTTACCCCCGAGCACCACCGTGGTCATAAAGAAGAAAAAGGCAATGTTGACAGTGTAAGCAGAATACAGATAAGACTTTTTCTGTGGGCCATTGATGTAATCATACTTTTCTTTCGGATCAGAGATGAGAAGCTTTCTGAAGACAGTCCCTATGAAGAACACCGCACCAACTGAAATCAACACAAGCGATAACCAATAGCCATGATCCAACCACCAGTCAAGGCCGGCATTGCCTGAGTATTGGTGATAATTCAAGGTCGATCCTTCATAATTTTCCTCTGCCGCCTGAGAGAAGGCAGATCCTGAAAGCAACAAGAGCAAAGGTAAATAGGCCATGGAGACCCAATTAGAGAGGTAATTCGGTTTCATTTTCATAGTTAATTGTTTTCAGAAGGCCGTTGCCCACCTACTATTTTCCGAAATAAAAATAATCGTTCGATACCAAACAAGGAAGGAAAAAGAACATTTGCTTCCTAATTTTCAGAAAAATCGGTCTTTGAACCATTATTAAGGCTATTTGTTTGAGAATAAATACATTGAAATTTTGGATAAACAAAAACTATGGCTTCTGGCGTTGTGTTTTCCCCTGTTGGTCACAGGACAAGTGAAGCAGGTGGATTTTGATTCGATGGTTTCCAGCCTTTGCTCAGGATCTGTTCCCTATATTTCTGCCGAAGAGTTTGGAAACCTGCAACACTCTTCGGGTTCGTTGAGAATTCTGGATACGAGAGAGAAAGAAGAATATCAGGTAAGTCATATCCCGGGGTCCTCTTGGGTGGGATATGAGAGCTTCGCTCCGAAAAGGGTTAAGGCCTTCGAAGAAAGCGATACGATCGTTGTTTACTGTTCCGTGGGTTACCGAAGCGAAAAGATTGGCGAAAAACTTCGAGCGATGGGCTATAAAAACGTCTATAATCTCTATGGGGGCATTTTTGAGTGGAAAAATGAAGGAAATACTGTAGTGGATCAATCCGGCATGAACACGGAAAAGGTCCACACCTACAACGAGGACTGGAGCGTGTGGCTAGAGAAAGGTGAGAAAGTATATGAGTAAAAAGGAAAACCTGATCCTGTTTTGCAAGGCCCCTGAAAAAGGAAAAGTTAAAACCCGACTTGCAGCCACCATTGGACAGGATGCTGCCCTTCAGGTGTCCGAATCCCTTCTCTCGCGCACTATAGAACTCCTGGCCAGGACAGATTTCCCTAAGACCATCTGCTATTTGGGAGAAGGGGAAGATTACTTCAGTGAATTTGAAAAGGATTTTTCTTTGACTCGACAGCAGGGAAAAGATCTGGGTGAGCGGATGTATAACGCCATAAGAAGATCGTATCTGCAGGGATATTCGAAATCCATATTGGTGGGCTCGGATATTGTTGATCTCTCAACAGAGGATTTCTCGGATGCCATAACCAGTCTAAAGGAAAACGACATCGTTCTGGGACCCGCTAAGGACGGTGGGTATTATCTGGTAGGAATGAATTCTCCACAGGATATCTTTTCAGGAATTACCTGGGGAAGTTCAAACACCTTGGAGTCCACAATCGACAAAATTAGATCCCAAGGATTGTCTTTTGACCTGTTGAGCCTAAGACATGATATTGACAGGGAGGAAGATCTAAAAACCTTTGCGGAACACTTTCCGGAGCTAAGCCATTGTTAATTCCGGCCGGACAATATTCGCAAGAACATCCACCGCGCGATCGATCTCTTCTTCTGTATTGAACTTACAAAAGGAAAACCTCAATGCCGCTTTGTCCGGGTTGGCTTTAATCGCCTCAAGGACATGAGAGCCCTTATTTGAACCGCTTGAGCATGCACTGCCTGCGCTACAGGAAACGCCTTGAATATCAAGGTTGAATAGTAGCATATCGTTATCCTCGGATTCAGGCAATGATACATTCAATACAGTATAAAGGCTTTCCCTGGTGTTTTTCGGATTCCCATTGAATTGAACTCCCGGGATCTGCCTTTCAAGTTTTTCGATCATCCTCGTCTTCAAACCCTGAACATGCTCCTGGTGCTCTGCCATGTCTTCATGGGCGATCTCCATGGCCTTGGCCAGGCCGACGATCCCGGCCACATTCTCCGTTCCTCCCCTCATGTTTCTTTCTTGAGCTCCTCCGTGAATGAAGGGGTGTATTTTGGAATCTTTGTTCACATAAAGGAATCCAACACCTTTCGGTCCGTGGAACTTATGGGCTGATCCAACAAGAAAATCCAATCCGATGGCTTTGACATTATGAGGATAATGACACATGGTCTGGACAGTATCGCTATGATAAATGGCATCATGATCTTTTGCGATTTGGCAAACCCTGGCAACATCGATCTTTGAACCTATTTCATTGTTTGCATGCATCAACGAAACGAGTGAACGCGGGTTGTTCTTAAGCAAAAACACAAGGTGATCAAGATCCGGGTAACCTTCCTGATCAACATTTACCAGGCTGAGTTTAATCCTCCCTTCTCTTTCCTCATTTTCCAAAGTATGCAATACCGCATGGTGCTCAGTAGCTGAAGTAATAGCATGCTGTAGGCCGTAGGTAGAGATAGAACAGCAAATTGCGGTGTTATCAGCCTCAGTGCCTCCTGATGTAAAAAAGATCTCGGACGTTGAAGCTCCTAAGAGCTCAGCGACCTTTTTCCTGGCTTTTTCCAATTCTGACTTCACCTTTCTTCCATGACCATGGGTAGATGAAGGATTTCCAAAAAGATCCACCAAGAAAGGAAGCATCGCTTCCCTGACTTTTGGGTCAACCTGTGTGGTGGCAGCATTGTCCAGGTAAATTCTGTCCATTCGTTAGTTGATTAATTTCAGAAGGTCTCGTTTAACCATCTCTGCTAGTTCCAATGCCCGGTCATCGTTTTCTGCTTCTGTGTATATCCGGATGATCGGTTCTGTATTCGACCTTCTAAGATGGGCCCAACTATCGTTAAAATCAAATTTTAATCCATCTCGATCGTCGATCGTAGCGTCCGGATAGATATTTCTGATCTTTTCAAAGACCACATTGAGGTCTTTTTCCGGTTCTAGCTCAAATTTCTCCTTGACGATGACGTATGGGGCATAACCCTCTTTGAGCTTGCTCATGGAAACATCTTTTTCCGCCAGAAATGAAAGAATCAGAGCAACTCCGACCAGGGCATCCCTGCCATAATGAAGCTCGGGGTAAATGATGCCACCATTCCCTTCTCCGCCAATAACGGCACTTACGGACTTCATTTCCCGCACAACATGGACCTCCCCAACGGGTGAGGAAGAATAGTCCAATCCTTTCGACTCGGCCAGATCGCGGAGGGCACGTGAAGAGCTCATATTTGAAACAACCGATCCGGGTGTTTTGGAGGTCACATAGTCCGCTACCGCTACCAGGGTATATTCTTCTCCAAAGGGATTTCCGTTTTCATCGATAAGGGCCAATCTGTCTACATCCGGATCAACCGATATTCCGAGATCGCACTTGTGCTCTTTGACAAGCGCTGATAGTTCCTGAAGATTTTCGGGCAGCGGTTCCGGATTATGAGCGAACTCACCTGTGGGATCACAATTCACCTCGACGATTTCCGTAACCCCGAGTGCGAACAGCAGTTTAGGTATGGCCAAGCCTCCCGATGAATTCACGCCATCCACTGCCACCCGAAATCCATGATCTTTGATTTTGGTAAAATCAACGAGATCCAGGGCTTTGATGGATTCAATGTGCTTGTCCAAATGCTCGGCCTCAAAGGAAAAAGATCCGAGCCGGTCTACTTCCGCATATTCGAAGCGATTTTTTTCTGCAAGGTCGAGAACTTCCTTGCCCGCCTCCGGAGAAATAAACTCCCCATGGTGATTCAGGAATTTCAGGGCGTTCCAGTTTCCCGGATTATGGGAAGCAGTGATGATCACACCGCCAGCTGCCTTTTTGTGAATAACGGCCATTTCAACGGTTGGAGTAGTGCTTAAGCCAAGGTCAATGACATCGATTCCCAGACCTGTAAATGTCGATGCTGCAATACTTGAGACCATATCACCGGACTTTCTGGCATCCCTGCCAATGACCAGTGTTTTGCCTTTTCCCTGATCCAGAACCCAGGAGCCAAAGGCCGAACATAACTGAACAACATCAACGGGACTGAGGCTTTCTCCCGGGAGT
>JANQHS010000122.1 GCA_028282565.1 Cytophagales bacterium
GACTGACAAATCCAAATTGCGTACTTTCCTGTTGATATCGCCACTTCTATTCCTTAGCCTGACAAACCTATGCCTGGCCGGGATATTGGTGAATTCGGGAAAAAAAGCCAACCTGCTTTTCGAAAAGGGCCAACCACACAAGGCAAAGATCAAGGCCTACAAGGCCATTAAAAAAGATAGTTTAGATCCACTTGGGTTCATCGCCCTAAGTCGATGTTTTATCTACACACCTCGTCCAAGAGAGATCGATTCTGCCAATACCGCCGAGCGAAAAGCCAGATCCCTATTCGGGCAATTAGATGAGAAGGATTCTCTCCGGCAGATCAAAAAAACCGGAAAGCAATTCGATTGGAAAGACCTTAGAAAGCAAATAAATACGCAGGCCTTTCGAGTGGCGAGCTCGCTAAACCAGGTAAGCTCCTATCAGCATTTTATCGACTTCTATGCAGGAGCACCACAGGTCGAATATGCCACGGAGATCAGAGATTCACTCGCCTATGAGCAGGCCTTGGCTGAGGGGACTTCTGAAGCCCTCAATGCATTTTTGGAAAGGTACCCCGAGTCCAGACAAGCCAACCAGGCTGCGAATATCAGAGAGCTTTTTCTCTATAAGGAAAAAACCGGTGACGGTCACTGGGAATCTTTTCATCGATTTTACCTGGATCATCCCAATTCATCATTTTCTAAGGAAGCTCAATTCAAACTATTTCAATTGAAAACATTTAGGGATGATGCTTCCTCCTATCGAAATTTCGCGGACTCCTTCCCCGAGAATCAATATGGGTCCACATCCGACAGCCTATTGCAATTTAGCCTCATACAGACCGGCTTGCCGCCTACAGGAAGATCCCTGAGCCTCCTGCAGGAAAGAACCGAAGCATTTAACGATAACCTGGTAGTCGTCATTCCGGGACCAGATCCATACTCAAAAATGTTGTTCTGCAGTGACAGCAACATAGCCGTGAATACGGAGTTTGACAGTATCAGAGGGGCGGGTCTTTTTCAGCAATTGGAGGAACCATGGCTTTTCTACCACCAAAACGGGCGCACCTCATTTGGGCATGTTTATGGAAAAAAGACCTTGGGTCGGGCTGATGAAATCGAGATATTGAATCGGAGCTGGCTTCTCGAAAAAAGAGAATTGGGATATCGGGTCAGACACTTTTTGGGTAGGACCTTTTTACCGCGCCCATTCGATCAGGTGGAAAGAGCGAACAGCAATATGTTCTTCGGGAGACGAGGAGACAGTTGGAACGCATATGCTCCCAATGGCCACCAGTTCAATCATAAACCCTTTGATTCTTTGTTTGCCTGGGGAAACCTTGTGCTTGCCCTCAGAGATTCCCTATGGCTGGGTTTTTCCTACCGTGACATCGTCAGATCCGGTCAGATGAGAGATCCACATGTATATGAAAATCTTGACTGGACCCAGGGATTTCTGATATCTCAGAGCAGGAACAAAAGAATTCTTATAGATCAAAACTCGGGCTTCGGAATTGAATCCTCCGAAGGCGATAAGATCATTCCATGCCCCGACGGCTGGCTCATTGAAAACCATGAGCGCTATGAATTGATCGATGAAACCGGTCGATCCAAAACCATGTCCAGCTTCAAGGAATACATTTCCATGAACAACGGATTTGCTTACAAGCCCTCGGGAAAATGGATATTGAATTCAAAGGACAGCATCGTTGGAATTTTTGATTCCATATCCACCTACGGAAGCTTCTTCAACCTCCTTTGGATAGAAGATTCTCTGTTTTTGCATGGTGAAGAATGCCTGATCATGCTGGATGCCGATGAGGATTTCAGATTTCTCTTCAGCAGCGAAAAAGATCGTTACTTCTTTATTCAGGTCGATCATAGCAAATACAAAAGCATTCTTTCTCCTTGCGGAGAGGAAATTTTCAGGGGGAAATTTGAGGAGGCGATACCCTTGAGCCCCTCTCACCTCAGGATAAAAAGCAATGGCAAATTCGGCCTTGCAGATACCAGTGGAACCGAAATTCTGAAACCCGAATTCGACTATGTTTCTCCACCTGAAAACGGATTTCTTACCCTTTTCAAAAAAGGGAGATACTCTGTTTTCTTCCTTCCTCAATCGGTCCTTTATGGGAACTCGTTTAAGGCCAAACCTATAACCGACTGCTTTGGCAACCTTTTTTATCAGGAGGATGATCTGTTGCAATGGATCGGCCCCGGAGGATCTTCTACAGGAGGGGTCAAAGACTGGACTTATAGTTCTTCTATCAATGATACGCTGATGGTCCTCAGATATACCGGAACCGATCAGGAACTGCATGGATCGGCAATATATGATCTCAAAAATGACTCTGTCCTGCACAGTCGCTTTGACCGGGTATCGGAAATAGTACATGGGATAATCAAGACGGAAAAAAACAGTTTCATAGGGTTATGGGATATCCAAAAGGGCATGCAACTGCTTCCCGAGGAATTCGATGAGGTCTTCGTTCACCGGAAAGGATCAAACCTTTATTTCATGACCATTCAACTATATGACAAAGACGAACAGGCCGAATTCATTCTTTGGGATGAGGAGGCGAAAAGGCTGAATTCGATCCGGGTGGGTTATGGCGATTGGAGCGACGAACTTTTTTGATCTCTGTATTTCGATTCAAAAAATTTATCTCTAATTTTTACCTTGCAATTAGAGCTATGTAAAAGTTACAGCAGTCATGTTATCAGGTAAGATCCAAAAAATCAAAAAAGATCATCAGGCCTGGCTCAACCAGATAGACAACTACCGCTCTGAAATATCCCTCTTAAAAAATTCAATTGGTGGCAAGATCAAAATGAATGGCAACAAGTCCATGAATGATGTCTTGCACCATGAAAGGATCCTTGAAAAGCTTGGCAAAGCTATTCAATCACATATGCTATTCGTGGAGGAGATCTCCGGAGAGCCGGGGATCACCATTGAGTTCCTTGACCTGGAAGGTCATGAAAGGAACCACCAACACATATTGAATTTTGAGGACAGTTTCAGAAAGCTGGTTCATGAGGTCTACGATACTCCGGACCAACTGAACAGGGTCGGGTAGTTGGCCGAAGATCAGGAAAGATTCTTGAGCATGTCCCGGGTCATGCTCTCAAGGCTGAATTCGTTCTTCCATCCCCAATCCGCCCTTGCAGCCGCGTCATTGATGGAGTCCGGCCAGGTGCCGGCAATCTCCTGCCGTTGATCAGGGGCATAGGCAATTTCAAAACCGGGCAGCTCAGCTCTAATGACATCAGCAATTTGCTCAGGAGAAAATGAAAACGCCGAAAAATTGTAGCTGGACCTCTCCTTGACCAACTTCGGATCGGCATCCATTAATTCCAAGGTTCCCCTTATGGCATCGGGCATATACATCATCGGCAGTACGCAGTCTTTTTCAAGAAAACACTCGAAACGTTGACCTTTGACGGCTTTGTGATAAATATCTACCGCATAGTCGGTAGTCCCCCCACCCGGAAGGGAATTGTAGCCTATCAGGCCCGGGTATCTTACACTTCTCACATCCACACCATACTTCTCGTGGTAGTACTCACACCACCTTTCTCCAGCCAGTTTGCTGATCCCATATACCGAATTGGGCTCAGTGATGGTTTTCTGAGGCGTGTTTGATTTTGGTGTCGTCGGGCCAAAAACCGCTATTGAACTCGGCCAAAAGAGCTTTTCTATTGCTCCGCTTTTCCCCAATTCAAGCGTGATCAGGAGACTTTTCATGTTCAGATCCCAGCTGAATAAGGGGTTGTTTTCAGCTTTGGCAGAAAGCGTAGCCGCAAGATGGTAGATGGTATCTATTTGATAATGAGTCACCAATTCCTTAAACCTGTTTTCATCAGTAGCATCGAGTATCTCAAATGCACAACCCGGATCTTGCTGCGGATCCCTGATATCGGATGCAATGACATTATCCGACCCATATTTTTTAACTAGGGCAGTAACCAGATCCGTTCCGATCTGCCCAAGAGCCCCGACAACTAGTATTCTTCCCATCAAGTGGATTTAAAGTGGGGCCAAATTATTTCTAAATGGTCGAATTGAAAAACCTCTTCGCCCCCATTTTTTCGATTTATATAATTTTGAGCCCAATCGAAAAGAATATGTATTCCAAGCTCAAACCGCAACTCGAAAAAACCCTGCAGGAAATCAAAGATGCAGGCCTGTATAAGGAAGAACGAATCATCGTCACACCGCAGGGTGCTGACATAAAAACCTCTGAGGGAAAAGAGGTCATCAACTTTTGCGCAAACAACTACCTGGGGCTATCCTCGCATCCTCAGGTGATCGAAGCTGCCAAGGCCGCCATTGACAGTCATGGTTATGGTATGTCATCGGTCAGATTTATTTGCGGTACCCAGGATATACATAAGATCCTTGAAGAGAAGATCTCAGCATTTCTGGGAATGGAAGACACTATCCTGTACGCAGCTGCTTTTGATGCCAATGGTGGGGTCTTCGAACCAATTTTAGGTCCGGATGATGCGATCATTTCGGATACCCTCAACCATGCATCCATTATCGATGGCGTCAGGCTCTGCAAGGCTCAAAGGTTCAGATACATACACAATGACATGGAAGATCTTGAGGCAAAACTCCGGGAAGCGGAAGGTGCAAATCAAAAGATCATAGTGACAGACGGGGTCTTTTCCATGGATGGAACCATCGCCCAACTCGATAAGATCTGCGATCTGGCAGACAAGTATGGCGCCTTGGTGATGACGGATGAATGCCATTCCACTGGGTTCATGGGTAAAACAGGACGTGGCGTTCATGAATACCGGGATTGTATGGATAGGGTTGATATCATCACCGGTACATTGGGAAAAGCCCTGGGAGGAGCCTCCGGAGGTTTTACATCAGGGAAAAAAGAGATTATTGATCTGCTCAGGCAGAGATCAAGACCCTATCTGTTTTCCAATACGGTGGCACCATCCATAGTAGGCGCCAGCATCGCGATTTTTGATGTTCTTTCTTCATCAACAGAGTTGAGGGACACACTGGAATCCAATACTCTTTATTTCCGGGAAAAAATGACCGAAGCCGGTTTTGACATCAAACCGGGAGTTCACCCTATTGTGCCGATCATGCTTTATGATGCACCATTGGCCGCCAATTTTGCCAACAGGCTCCTTGAATTGGGGATCTATGTAATCGGCTTCTTTTATCCTGTAGTTCCAAAAGGACAAGCAAGGATCAGGGTTCAGATCTCTGCAGGGCATAAAAAGGAACACCTCGACAAGGCCATAGAAGCATTTATTCAAACCGGGAAAGAATTCGAAGTGATATGAGCATCGCGAAAAACAAATTGACCTTCATTTTATTCATGATCCTGGCATTGGGGATCTTCTCTTGTCAGCAAAAAGAGGTTGATGAAAGAAGGGAAAAAATGCTAAAGCTGATTGAAGAAAAGGAAGCTGAGGTTAAGACTCAGATGGCAGCGTCAAATCAGCCGGATATCCAGCTCGCGCTGGAAACCGTTGAGGCCTATAGAAATTACATCTATCATTATAAGGATGACCCGAGATGTATGGATTATAGCTTCAAACTGGCAAGGCTTTATGATGGCGTTTTAAACGATAAGCCTCAGGCCATCATCGAATATGACAGGATCTACAATGATTATCCGGATTACCCCGATCCCGGGATCCTGATCTTTTTTGAAGGTAATGCTTTTCATGATCTAGGAGATACAACCAATGCCATTGCGAAGCTTAATTACTTTATCAGCAAATATCCTGATCACGAATTTGCTGATGATGCGCAAGGGCTTATCAAGATCATCAGGATGGATGAAGAAGAATTTATGGAAATGTTCAGCACGGATCAGGACTCGGCAGCCTGAGAGCCTGATCCGTCCTCTTCTGTTTTCTCCTTGTTAAACAGGGGTACCTGCTTGCCACCTTCCTCTTCTTCCTCATCGAAGAGGAACTTGTGGATCCTGGACCTCACTTCGGCGATGGACAGGTTGGAATAAAGCACCCCGTTCCTAGCGATACTAATCTCTCCGGATTCTTCCGAAACGATCAAAACAAGCGTATCGGTTTGCTCGGACATTCCCACCCCGGCCCTATGCCTTAAACCCAATTGCGGGGGTATTCTTTCCGATTCGGAAACCGGCAATACGCATCTTGCCGCTTTGATCTTTCCACCATGAATGATCACGGCACCATCATGAAGAGGGCTGTTTTTAAAGAAAATCGAGGAAAGCAATCTCTTGGAGATCTCCGCATCCAGAATATCACCGGACTCCGCATAGAACTTCAATTCCGAACCTTTGGAGAAAACGATCAGGGCTCCGGTGTTTGATGCCGCGAGGTTTTTGATCGATTCCATAATGGGCATAAGATCCGTTCCCCCCATACCCCTTCTCCTCCAAGGGATGATCCGGTTGATGGAGTTGGATTGGAACATTGTTGTCTTTCCCAAAAGGAGCAAGAACTTCCGGATCTCTGGCTGAAACAATACTATGGCGGCAATCACACCGACTCCCGTGAATTGACCCAAAAGAGTCGCAAGCAGCTCCATTTTGGCTGCCTTTACGATCAGATACAACAGAACAATAAAGAGTAGACCGAAAAATATCCTGACCGCAACGCTGCCTTTCAGCAATCGGTAAAGCTGATAGATCAACAAGCTCACCAGGAAGACATCGATGAAATCCACCCAGGTGAATTCCAGAAAACCGATTTTAAAGAGGAATGGCATCCCTATAAAGTTCGAAAATTTTAATTGAATGGGCTGCGGCCCTGACATCATGAACCCTGAGCAGAGCGGCACCATTGTTCAAAGCTAAGACCTGGGCAGCAACCGTGCCATAAATCGCTTCTTCAGCCTCAATCTTTAATGATTTATAGATCATGGATTTTCTGGAGATGCCGACAAGGATGGGCCTTTCCAGGATCTGCAATTCTCGCAGGTTCTTCAAAAGCCAGAAATTCTGATCGATATTTTTGGCAAATCCGAAACCCGGGTCCACAATGATATCGGAAACACCCTTCGTATTTAATCGCGATATTTTTTCCTGAAGACTTCTGATCACATCAAGCACCAACTCCTCGTATTGATTTTCCTTGACCATAGTCTGCGGCGTCCCCTTCATATGCATCATGACATAAGGAACGTTCTTGTCGATCAGAAGGTCCACCATCTCAGGATCAAGATCTCCCCCACTGATATCGTTGATCATACATGCTCCAAGATCCAATGCTCCCCTGGCCACTTCTGACCTGAAAGTGTCTATGGAAACCGGCATATTAGGGAAAGCCTCGGATAAGGCTTCAACTGCTGGAAGAACACGATCTTTTTCTTCCTGTGTGGAAATATCCCTGGCGCCTGGCCTGCTCGAATATCCACCTATGTCAAGGATATCGGCACCTTCAGCGATCATTTCTTCAGCCTTGATCAGGAGACTTTTATGATCTCTAACCCTTGAACCGGAATAAAAGGAATCAGGAGTGATATTGAGGATACCCATAATCTTAGGAACGCTGAGATCCATGATGGATCCGTTCAGATTTAGGGTCCTTTTTTTATAAAAAACCGTATTTTCGGCCCCGCTCAAATGATATGAAATTGCTTGAAAAAACCGCCCGTGAATATAGGGAGGTGATCGCCACCTGTAAAGGTCTTTTTGAAAAAAAAACAAGGGACTATGGCACGGCCTGGAGGGTCCTTCGCCTTCCCTCTATTACCGATCAAATATACATCAAGGCCCAAAGGATTCGCACCGTTCAGGATAAAGGTGTGAACATGGTGGGTGAGAATATTGAGGGCGAATTCATCGGCATCATCAATTATTCCATCATGGCATTGATCCAAATTGGATTTGGAAATGCCAGAGAGGAGGAACTTGAGGAAAAGAGGGTTTTGGAACTTTATGATTCAGAAGTCGAAGAAACCTATTCTCTACTGGAAAAGAAGAATCATGATTATGGCGAGGCATGGAGATCGATGAGGGTTTCCTCAATCACTGATATTATACTCATGAAGTTGCATAGGGTGAAGCAAATAGAAGAGAACCAAGGGTTAACTTTGGTGTCTGAAGGTGTGGATGCCAACTATAGAGATATGATCAATTATTGCGTTTTTGCGTTAATACTCTTAAAAGAAAAATCGGATGGCTAAGATCCTTGGAAATTCCGCCAAATATTTGGTAGCCGGACTTTTTATTTTTTCCGGACTGATCAAGATCAATGATCCTGTTGGTTTTGCAATAAAGCTCTCGGAGTATTTTGAGGTATTTGCAAGCGATTTCTTTTCCCTCTTTCATTACCTGATTCCCCTGAGCCTGTTTCTTGCCGTCAGCATCTGCATTATGGAGGTTTTACTCGGGGTTAATCTTCTGGTACATAACAAATCCAAGTTGACGATCTGGCTGTTGCTGGGAATGATCGTCTTTTTCACTTTCCTAACCTTCTACTCGGCTTTCTTCAACAAGGTTACGGATTGCGGATGCTTTGGAGATGCGATCCCGCTGAATCCCTGGGAAAGTTTCTATAAGGATCTGATCCTCCTTGCGCTGATATTGATCCTTGTGTGGAGAAGGGATGACTTTGAACCTTTTCTACCCCAAAAATCCAGGTACGTCATTTTTTCCGTGACGCTCGTGATCTCTTTTGTATTGGCTGAGATCTCCATTCGTCATCTGCCGAGAATAGACTTCAGGGCCTATAAGATCGGGGCCAATATCGGGACCCAGATGCAGCCAAGTGCTCCTTTGGAATACCTCTATATCATGGAGAAAGACGGGGAAGAAGTGACACTGGGCAGCTACCCTACGGATACCAGCTACAAGTTCATCAGGATGGATATTGCAAATCCTGAGGCTCAGCCTAAGATCACCGATTATAGCATCTGGAATGATGAAGGAGACTTTACCGATTATTCTCTGACAGGTGAAAAACTCTTTTTGATCATTCAGGATGTTCAAAAGGTGAAGAAAAAGGGCTGGAAAAAGATGAAACCCCTCATAGAATATGCTGAGTCTTCCGGTGTTGAGATCATGGTGATCACATCTTCTGGTGGAGATCAGATGCAGACTGCCATCAACAACCATGGACTCCCTGAAGATTTCTATTATGGCGATGCCACGGTTCTGAAGACCATGGTCAGGTCAAACCCCGGGTATCTCTTGCTCCGAGACGGTACCATTTTGGGAAAATGGCATTGGAGAGACACCCCCAAGGAGAAAAAGATCCAAAGCAAATTGGGCTCTTGAGCCAAAATAGATCCGATGACAAAAACAGACTGATCATCCTGATCGGTTTACCAGGGTCGGGGAAATCACATTTAACCAGGGAGGCTGCAAAAAAATTCCACACCCCCTACATCGACCTGGATGAAGCTTATGAAGCCAAGTATGGAATCGATCCGGGGCAGGAGATCAAAGAAAATGGCGAGGATCTTTTCAGAAAAAGGGAGACTGCTCTATTCGATGAGATCCTGAGTTCAGGCTTCGCCGGAATACTTGCCGTTGGAGGTGGAACCCCCTGTTTTCATAGCAACATTGAAAAGATGCGGAAAGCTGCAAGCCTGATCTTTCTGGACATTCCCCATGAAGAGATTTGCAAAAGAATAGAACAAGGGAAAGAAAACAGATCCTGGCTCATGAAATCAGAAAGCATAAGAGAGGCAATTTCAACACTGGACAAAAGAAGGCGAAAAATATATGAGGAGGCTCCAGTTTGGTTGACAACGGAAGACCTGAAAGATCAGTTGATGGTGCTAGAAAAATATTGTAGCCGAAAGAAAGGCCCTCAGCCTAAAAGTCTTTAATCCGACCTCAGGCATATCCTGACCTTCGACATAATAGGGGTAAACATCCCTGGCGGAACTGCTGGCGTCAACGCTGAGCTGCCAAAGAAACCAGTTGTCATGTTCTTCATCATCACTACCGATTCCAAGAGAAAAAATGTGCTCGGTAGCATTGATCATTGATTCGGAGCTTGCCGGGTTCCCATAATAGCGATAACCGGCCCCGATATTCACAGGCCCCATCAGAATTCGATACCCCACCCTCAAGTTGAAGGAATTCTCCAAATCTCCGGAATACTGCGCCCAAATCCTGTCAAAGTTAGAATTGTCGAATTCATAGCTCACCCTGGAGTAGGGCACATAATCAACATCTAAATTGAACCGATGATAAAGACCAAACTC
>JANQHS010000141.1 GCA_028282565.1 Cytophagales bacterium
ATGAAGGCAGGACTCATAGTTCTCTCCGCAATACAAATGAAAGCTGAGAGATTCTCCTTCCAGTTCAAATCCCAACTCCAGAAGTGCTTCAATTTGCAACGGAATCGCATCAGGATCATAAACCTCCGGAGGAAGTGTAACCTGCACCTGCCTGACATCCAAACTTCTCAGATAATCTATCCAGGTCTGATATAACCCAAGAGCCGCTTCCTTTTCCCGGGGCAGAGCACGGAATTCAATACCGCCAAAAGGTAATGCCGGCAAGGAAGAAGCAAGCCCCTCATTAATGCTAAATGGGATAAAGGGAATACCAGCGCCTTCTTTTCCATCAGGATAAAAAAAAGATCTTTCATGCCCACCTGGCATCGGAAATTCCTTATGGTTAAAGATATACTCGGTCTCCATTGTAAAGCCTGACAAAGACCTGTGCATTCAGGCCATGACTGGTTTGAAAATTATTAATTTTCGCCCATCTGAATATGGGTTTCCTCCTTCTAAGTCTGGCATCATCAGTTGGGATCTTTTTTTTCTTCAAAGTTTTCCACCTGAAAAACATCTCCTTGTTCAAGGCGGTGACAGTAAATTATCTGGCCTGTACCGCCACGGGATTGATCTATCATTCCAACATGCTTGAGTCCCAAAACCTGTCGGGAAGCACGGATTGGGTTCCTATTGCGATCATCATGGGGGGCACTTTCTTTTTCACCTTTTTTTTAATGGGAAAGACCACTGCAAAAAATGGCGTTTCGATTGCCTCCATGGCTACAAAACTATCATTGGTGTTCCCTACCCTGATCTCCATGCTTTGGTTAAAAACCGTAACCCCGAACCCTTATCTGGCGGCTGCGCTGATCATATCCATCCCTTCGATCATCCTGGCAAGCATGAAAAGAGAAAGGGTAAAGAAAATGGGTTGGTCTTTCTTTCTGCCAATTGCGGTATTCGTGCTGAGCGGAATGATCGATGGGGCGATTAATCTTTTGAACTACAAATTTTCAGAGTCCAACAACTTCGTTTTCTTTCCGGTGTTGGTTTTCTTTTTTGCTGCGATCAGCGGAATCATATTTCACCTATTCCGAAGAGGCGAGCGAAAACAGTGGCTTGATAAAAGGGTCTGGATCTATGGAACCGGATTGGGCGTTGCAAATTATTTCTCCATAGAATTCCTCCTGCAAGGCCTGGTTTATTTCAATAATAACGGTGCACTGGTTTTTCCATTCCTGAATGTGGGAATCATTTTGGTCACCAGTATTCTTGGTATTCTGTTCTTTAAAGAAAAACTGATCAGGGAAAACTATTTGGGGCTTTCATTGGCATTGATAAGCCTGGTCCTTTTGATCATCAGTTCGGGAGTATGAGTGATGTGACTATAAAAAAGATGACAGAGGGCTTCTACTCCTCAAAAGGTAGCAAATTTTTCGGCTATTTAAGGCCCATTTCGGCACTTTCACAGCTAAAAGAGCTGCTTGGATCGGTTCAGGGCCTGCATTCGGAATCAAGGCATATATGTTATGCATACCGCCTTGGCACGGGCAATATTCGAGAAGCAGCACATGATGCAGGCGAGCCGGCCCATAGTTCGGGAGATCCTATTCTGAATCAACTTCGTGCAAACAAACTGACCAACTGTGCCGGAATCGTAGCAAGGGTTTATGGTGGAACAAAACTGGGCATCCCGGGATTAAGAGAAGCATATTCTCAAGCTATCAAGGATGCGATTTCAAAGTCTGTCATGATACCTTATGTAGAGATGGTTCTATTCAAATTAGCGTTCGGATATGAACTGGAAGGCGAAATTCAAAAGCTCATCTCCGCATCTAAGGCCGAACTTCTCGGGCAAGACTTTGGAAAGGGTATCCATTACAGCCTAAGGGTGCCTGAGCATAATGCTGAACGGTTTGAGGAAGCTATGATGAATCTCTCCTATAAAGGACTGAGACTTGAGAAAAGCTAATATCTATATTCAGAGAAAAGAGGCCCTTTTCCTGGTCTTTCCGGCAATCGCATCTCTTCTGATGATCGTTGTGTACCATGATCTCACGATCGATGATTCATATATCCTTTATCGCTATGGCAGAAACCTTGTTGAATTCGGACTATGGAACTACAACCCGGTTCCTTTCCCCTTGGAGGAAGCCTATACAAGCTTCACCGGCGCATTGATCGGAATAATTCCGGCATTGCTGAACCTGTCACCCAGCGGCTTTTTTCTCGTTTTCAATCTGCTCATGTTATGGCTTCTGATAAAGGTTTCCCTTTCCGAAGTCCGGCAAAACCATGAGGTTCTTATATGGCTCATCGCCACAAACGCACTTTTCTTTGTCCACTTCTTTTCGGGAATGGAGACCTTCTTCTTTATGGGGCTTATCCTGATCATGGGTATGATCAACATCAAGGGGAAGTATGATAACTGGTTACCCATCATTTCCATCCTGATCTTTCTCACCCGTCCTGACGGAATAGTTTTTTCTCTGTACGGACTTTACCTATTCGGAAAAGATGATCGAAAGAGGATGGTTTTATCCGGATTTTCCCTCTTTGCTCTGGGCATCTATTGGCTCATCAGGGCAAAATACTTTGACAGCTGGCTTCCAAACCCTGTCTTGTTGAAATCATTTAATGGATTTAATCCGACCATTTTCTTTTACAATTTGTACGATGCAAAATGGTATTTGGCCTTGCTCGCGCTGGCTTACCGGATCAAACCAAACAGAACTGCAAGAGAGCTAAGTCTAATTGCCATGCTCAGCATTTTGATCTTTTACGGGCCATCAAGGCTTATGATGAATTTTGGCGACAGGTTCTTTTTTCAAGTTTCCTTCCCGGTTTTCATTCTGGCAGCACTTTATCTAAAGCATCATACCCGATGGGCCATGGGCATTATACTCCTGTTTAACCTGTATTCATTGGCCCCCTTCCGTTGGAACCCATTGATAATCTACGGGGGCCGATTGGAGAGATCCTATGTTGATCTCGGAAAACGGCTTGAGCCATTTGCCACCGGCAGATCTATGATCACAGGTGAAGGAGGAGCATT
>JANQHS010000149.1 GCA_028282565.1 Cytophagales bacterium
ATGATAAAAATACCTTATCAATATGAGCGGAGCATTAATCCCCCGTTAAGCTTTGGTTGATCCTTTGACAGCCGGTTTGTCACGAACATGCTCCTTTTCTATTTTCAAGGCATAATTTGAAATACACTACTATGAAGCTCAAGTGTCTCTTTCGTCTGGGGCTGCTATCCAGGCATTCCTTTGATCTCACGCTCACACTCGCTCTCGCTCTGATTTCCACTCTCTCCTTCTCCCAGGGCTTCGAGGGTTATTACCGCTTTCCAAACATCCATGATGAAACGGTGATCTTCACCGCCGAGGGAGATCTTTGGACGGTTCCGCTAGGTGGTGGACTTGCCAGGAGGCTGACTACTCATGCAGAAACGGAACGGGATGCTGCTATTTCTCCCGATGGAAAGACCATCGCATTCTCAGCTGCATATGAGGGACCGGTAGAGGTCTATACCATGCCGATCGATGGAGGGCTACCAAAGCGTTGGACCTACCAGGAGGAATCGGCGTTGGTGGAAACATGGACAGCCCAGGGCAAATTGGTCTATAACACCTATGCCTACTCTACGCTGCCCGATAAACAACTGGTCATGTTGGACCCTGGAAACGGGAATAGGGAGCTTGTCCCTCTGGCTCAGGCCACGGAGGCTGCATTTGATGCTTCCGGAGAAACGGTTTATTTCGTAAGGCCTCAATATCACCGCAATGTCACCAAAAGATATAAAGGCGGCTATGCAAGGCAGATCTGGAAATTCACCAAGGGAACAGAGGAAGCCATAAAGTTGACCACCAGCCATCCCGGTGAAGCTCATCACCCCATGTGGTATGACGGCAGGGTTTACTTCATCACCGACATAGATGGAACCATGAACATCTGGTCTATGAATGAGAATGGTGGTGATCAACAGCAACATACAGATCACAAGGGTTGGGATGTCAGAGATGCAGGTTGTTCCAGGGGTAATATCGTATACCAGCTGGGTGCGGATCTTTGGAATCTCAACGTCGTAACCGGAGAAAGCAAGAAGATCGATATCCGCATCAGTTCGGATATGGATCAGCTTAGGGAGAAATGGGTCGAAAAGCCCAGCCAGTATATCAGTGCTGTCAATCCGGATTGGCAAGGCAATAGGATCGTCATCACTGCAAGGGGAAGGGTATTTGTAGCCCCGGTGAAAGATGGAAGGATCGTCTCATTCACCGAACGTTCGGGTGTCAGGTATCGCGATGCGGTTTTTGCTCCAAACGGCAAGGATCTTTTTGTGCTTTCCGACGAGACCGGGGAGTTTGAATTTGCCTCGATGTCCTCTGATGGTTTGGGAGAAACCAAGGTCATTACCAATAATGGGAAGATCCTTCGCTATGCGGGCCTGCCCTCCCCGGACGGCCGGTATATTGCCTATGATGACCTTGATGGTGATATGTGGGTACTCGACATCAAGACAGGTGCAAGCAAGAAGATCAATACGCTGAATGAGGGGATCTATGATTTCTCCTGGTCACCGGATAGCAAATGGCTTGCCTTCGTTCAGACCGATCTCAATTCCATGTCGCGGATCATGATCTACCATGTTGGAGACGGCAGTTTATTTCCCGTGACCACCGACCGGGCCAACAGTTTCAACCCCGCCTGGAGTCCTGATGGGAAATTCCTGTATTTCCTATCGGACAGGAACTTTCAAAGTTTAGTTGGGGCTCCTTGGGGATCCAGGCAGCCGGAACCCTATTTCGAAGCGCAGGAGAAGGTCTACCATATCGCATTGCAAAAGGGAAATCGATCTCCGTTCAGGCCTGCAGACGAGCTGCTTTCTGCTGAAGAACCCAAGAAAGATGATGCGAAATCGGGGAAGGGAAAGGAAGACAACGAAAGCACCACGGTTAAGATTGACAGGGATGGGATCATCGAAAGAATTGCAGAGGTGCCGGTAAAACCCGGCAACTACAGGAGTCTCAAAGTCAACGCCGGTGCTATCTACCTTGTCAGCACCGGATCCGGATTAAGCCCGGCAAGCAATTTGGCTGTTATCAAGATCGGCAATGAAAACCCTGAGCTGACGACCATGTTGGAAGGAATTTCCTGGTTCAAGCTTAGCGGCGATGGAAAGAAAATACTGATCAGCAAAGGCGGCTCCTTCTTCATGACCGATGCCGGAACCGGAAAACTCGGTGATCTGAGCAAGAGCAAGATCGATCTCGGCGGTTGGAAGTTTTCGATTATTCCGCAGGAAGAATGGAGGCAGATGTACAGGGATGCCTGGAGAATGGAAAGAGATTATTTCTATGATCCCGGAATGCATGGGGTGAATTGGGAAGCGATGTACGAAAAATACCTGCCCCTGGTAGATCGGGTCACCTCAAGGGAGGAGCTTTCGGATCTGATCGGAAGATATGTCGGAGAGCTTTCTGCTCTCCATACCAGTGTTCGGGGTGGTGATATGCGAGAAGACGAGCATGATATCGAGATCCCGACATTAGGGGCAAAGCTGAGTCGCGATGAAGCCAGCGGCGGATTCAGGATTGATCATATCTATAAATCGGATCCGGACTATCCCGATAACAAGTCCCCACTTGACGATCCATACCTCAATGTCAAGGAGGGGGACATTGTGCTAGAGGTCAATGGAAAGAAGGCCTCTGAAGCAACCGAGATTGGAGAATTGTTGAGAAACAGCAAGGGAAAACAGGTCAGATTGAGACTTCAAAGCGGTGGAAGCCAGAGAGATATTATAGTGGTTCCCGGCGCTAATGAGTATGATCTAAGGTACCGGGACTGGGAGTATTCGAGAAGAATGAGAACGGAGGAATTGGGAGCTGGGGATATCGGCTATGTACACCTTACAGCTATGGGTAGCAAAAATGTGAGCCAATGGTACAGAGAATTTTACCCTGTGTTTAATCGCCGGGGCTTGATCATCGATGTACGGCATAATAACGGAGGCAATATCGACAGTTTTATTCTTGAAAAACTGCTTCGAAAAGCATGGATGTATTGGAGTAACGGGGAGGGAGAGCCTTATTGGAACATGCAATATGCCTTCCGTGGACATCTGGTTGTGCTCGTAGATCAAAAGACCGCTTCGGATGGAGAGGCCTTCGCTGACGGCTTCAAAAGCCTTGGACTGGGAAAAACGATCGGTATGCGGACCTGGGGAGGAGAGATCTGGCTTTCCTCATCCAATCGTCTGAGCGATGGGGGCTGGGCCAGGGCACCGCAATGGGGAGTTTACGGAGCCGATGGCAAATGGCGGATCGAAGGACATGGATTTGTTCCGGATATTGAGGTCGATAACCTTCCGCATTCTACCTTCAACGGCAAAGATGCTCAGCTTGAGGCGGCGATCAGACATTTACAGGAATTGATCAAAGAAGATCCCAGGGATGTGCCTCCGGTTCCTGATTATCCCGACAAATCCTTCGATAACAAGTAAGGAGGTCTATAA
>JANQHS010000157.1 GCA_028282565.1 Cytophagales bacterium
AAGGCCATTGATTTTCTTTAACGCTCCTTCCAGAGTGGCCGAGGCTATTCCTTGTCTTCCGTTGCTGTTTCCGATCAGATTGATATCTGCCTTTAGGCCGGGGAGCGTCGGAAGCTCACTTGGATCTACCCTTACCACACCGGCGATCGCATCCGGACCATAGCGTACACCCTGAGGTCCCTTGATCACGGAAAGCTCGGTTGATACGAACGGATCGAGTTCCGGGGCATGTTCATTTCCCCATTGCTGGGCTTCATGGCGTATCCCATTGTTCATGATCAACAACCTTTGTCCGGTCATACCATGAAGCATCGGCTTCGAAATGCTTGCACCTGTATTGAGCGAAGTCATTCCGGGGATCTCCTTTAAATTCTCCCCAAGCGGATCCCCTCTGGTCAACAGCAATTCTTCATCCTTGATCACTGCGGTGTTCAGTGTTTCCACCTCTTTTACCTTCTCCCCGCGAATCACCACCGCGTTCAGTTCCTCGGCATGGTGCTCGGGATAAAAATTGACCTCTACATCGGAGCTTAATTCTATGGTTTCATAAACCGGGGAGCAGCCCACATGCGAACAGATCAGCTCATAGGTTCCGGGGCATAGGCCTTCGATCTTAAAAAAACCTTTGTCATCCGCGGCTGTTGCTTTCCCTTTTGGCAATATCTGTACTGAAGAAAAGGGTAGTGGCTCCTTGCTGTGCTCATCCAGGACATAGCCTGAAATGACCAAGGAGCAGTCCTTTTTCTGAGCAGTGACAGAATTCAGGAAAGCATAAAAAAACATGTATGACAGTAGATGTTTTGACATATACTGAAAGAGGGCGGAGCCCTAAAAAATGATTAGAGGAAGCCTTATTGGCTTAAATGGAAAAAGGGAGTAGAATTAGGCTATGGAAGGAGGGCCTCGATTGGACCTTACCTCAGCCCTGCGGGCTTCAACTTCCGTACTTGCAAGAAGAAAAAAGTGTGTGTTAGTAGTGGTCGGGTCTACAATTACCTTGTGTGAAAAGGATTCCTTTTCAACAAAAAATGCATCGCAGATATCACAGGAAATCTCCACGCTGGCATGCTTTTCATGCTCATGAGCCTGGTTTTCATGATGGTGAAAAAACCAGAAACCAGACAAGAAAACCGCCAGAAATATGCTGTAGAAGGCTAGAACAGCCTTTTTCCAATGTGGAATTGCAGACATAAACCGCAAAATTAAGGATTTTTAGGAGGCCAAACCCATCTGGGAAAGGATCTTTTGACCTTCCGTATCACCTTCCAACCAAGGAAACAAGCCGAGTTTAAGGAAAACCATGAAAGGACTTCGGTTTTCAAGGGCAATATTGAGATACTCCTTTGAAGCCTGAAAGTTCCCAGCTCCCGAATGGTATGAAGCCATGATCATCTCTTCGGGAATGCTATGAAAGCCGTTTCGGGATTTTATGTTTCTGATATTCTCCTCCAGGATCTCTATTGGGGTTTCGTTCTTCCCGGCCAGCCATGCACAAACAAGGTCTCCATTGGAGAAATCGCAATGGATCTCACCGGAGCTTTTGTTGCCGAGATAATATTCGAGGATCAATGGAAATCTCATCGCTTCCGGATCTTCGGAGGTCTTGGCCTGATGATACTGGGTATAGAAATAATATGCAGAATCGATCAATCCCTGGTGGAGATATGAGACCGACAATCCCAGTCTGTACATTTCATTCAGGGGATCTTCCTCTCTGTATTTGGTGAAGGTCTGGATGGATCTGTCCCATTTACCCTGTAATCCCTGTATGATTCCAAGCTCGAAATAATTCACATAATCCTGGGGAGCCATGTTCATCGACCTGACCAGATTTTTTTCTGCGGATTCCCAGTCGTATTGGAAGAACAGGTCAAGAAGGGCTCTTGCCGTAAAGGCCTCCGGAATATTTTGCGATTCGGCAGAGCGGATAATATGCCTGATACCGTTTACCCTGTCCTCTTGCGGAGAGTATCCGTAGAAGATCAGGTTGAGGTCGTTGATGGCCCTGTAAACCAGGGGCAGGATATTGCTGGTGTCATTGAGGAATGATTCCTGAAAAAACCTCGAGGCCTCATACCTGCTTTCAAGAGAGAACTGCCTGTAATTGTACATTCCCTTCAAAAAGGGTTTGACCGCATTGCCGTTCAGGGTGATGGGTTTGTAATTTGAATTCCTTCCAAAGTTTTCTCCCAATTCCATGGTGATCTTGTTCACGGTGGGGAAGAAGGAATCGAAGTCCGTATCATACTGACCTGACCATTCGATCTTCAGGTCATCGATATCCAAAAGATTGATCAGCAGTCTGAACTTTTCGCCATTATTCCTTGGAAGCACGGTCATGGACACCACATAGTGTATTTCAAGCTGCTCCTTGAGTTTGGGATCTGCCAGTTGTTGCAATCCCTTACCCGGCTCCAGATCTATGTAGCTGGCATCGATCACCTTGAGGCCATCGATATAGGAAATACCGGACATCAATGATTTCTGCATGGCACCAAGGAGATTCTCCTGGAGGGTTTGACCTGATACTCTGGTTACACCTAGCATTCCGATTCTGATCGTCTGTGGTTGTCGAACGACGAGGATACCCTTATTCCAATCCCTTCCCGATCCGCTGAAGAGCAATTGAAAAATGATCAGACAAAGGATGAGGTTGGAGCCCAATAGGGCGAATTCGGTTTTTGTAAACCTTTTACCCGGCATATCGACAAACCAGGATCTGATCACCACGGCCACAAGACCGAAAAAG
>JANQHS010000163.1 GCA_028282565.1 Cytophagales bacterium
AATGCTCAGCGGGACGTCCGAAAAGGCCCTGCTAATGCTTTCGTATCCATCCATAAGATCCTTGAGGTCCAATTTTTTTGACTCTTCGATCAATGGGTAGACAACATAGATCTGGCCGCCATTCCGGATCTGTTTTCTCATAAATGAAAAAACCATCAGCCGATCTCGATCCGTTCCATGCTTGGTGATGATCGGTTTTCTTCCTGCTGGCAATTCGTTTATGACCGATATATCCAGGTCGCCGTATAGGGTTAGGGCAAGGGTTCTTGGAATGGGCGTGGCTGTCATAACCAGGATATGGGGAAATTCTCCCTTGGTCTTCTGCCAAAGTTTTGCTCTTTGAGCAACACCGAACCGATGTTGTTCGTCGATAATACATAAGCTCAGGTCCTTGAACTTCACAGGATCTTCGATGAGTGCATGTGTCCCGATCAGGAGATCGATATCTCCTCTTTTCAGTTTTTCGAAGATTTCCTTTCGTGCCGATGAGGGTGTGGAGCCGGTTAGTTTTTGAACCCTTAATCCGATCTCTTTTCCGAAGGAATTTAGCTTTTGATAATGTTGGTTTGCCAAGATCTCGGTTGGCGCCATCAGGCAAGATTGACTTCCCTGATCCTTGGCAAGCAAAGAGGTCAGAAAGGCGATGATCGTTTTCCCGCTTCCCACATCACCCTGGACAAGCCTATTCATTTGAGATCCGGATCTAAGATCCTCAAAGATCTCATGCATTACCCTCTTTTGAGCATTTGTCAGGGAGAAGGGAAGATGGGACTTATAAAATTCCCCAAGGGTTGTGGTTCTGGAAAACACCTTGCCGGGTGATTTACTCTGGGACTTTACCTTGGATTGCACCAGTTTCAGTTGAAGAAGAAACAATTCTTCAAATTTCAATCTCCTGTTTGCCTGCCTCGCTTCTTCGTGATTTTGCGGAAAATGGATCTTCTTTAAAGCATCCCTTTTGGGGATGAGTTTTAAAGCTGTTCTGATCTTTCCCGGGATTGGGTCGGATATCTGATCGGGCAACCTCTCAATGATCCTTCCCACCAGGGTTCCGATCGATTTGCCATCCAAATATGACCTTCTCAGGGTTTCGGTAGTTGAGTATATCGGCAGATATTTTTTTGCCTTGATCGGTCCTTCACCGACCAACTCAATTTCAGGATGAGATACCGAGATCGACCCTTTGTATAAAGATGGTTTACCATAAAAAAGATACTTTTCACCGCTTTGGATCTTTTTTTGGATCCAATCCGTACCGGAAAACCAATTTACATTGATCGATCCGGTTTCATCTGAGAAAAACCCTTCCAGCCTTTTCTTTCTCCCATAACCTTCTGTTTTGAGCTCTGAGAACCATCCTCTGAGTTGAATAAAGTCCTCGAATCCGTTGACTTCATTGATTTTGAAGATTTTGCTTCTGTCCTCATACCGAAAAGGAAAATGAAAGAGCAGATCTCCGAAAGTGAATATACCAAGCTCTTTTTGGAGCAATAGAGCCCTTTTTGGGCCAACTCCCTTTAAAAATTCGATTTTTGAATCAAAAAACTCTTTCAATCGTATAAGTGAGAAGCGGTTTTTACCGTTAAATTTGAGCTTTGAAAAATAAAGAAGTTCGCCGTTTCGTTGAAGTACTTACCTTGCTTAAAATTGGGCGAAGGCATATATTAGCGGTTGATTTCGTTATTCTGAAATTTGAATAGGGTATGAAAAAATTGATTCAGGTTGGTTTACCAATCGTTGTATTAGCTATGATAATCCAAGCCTGCGGGGGCGGAGGAGGTATGAGAAGTGCATCGAACCCCGGAGGAGCCAGCTCAGTAACCGGCCTGGCCTTTAATGATGAGGGCGGCTTTCAGGTAAATGATTATGCTGGTCAGCCTGAAGCTCCAAACATGGTCTTCATCGAAGGAGGAAGAGCCACTCTTGGTTCTTCTGAAGAAGATATTCTCAATCGTCACGATAACATCGAAAGGACCGTAACGGTTGCATCATTTTTCATGGATATGACCGAGATCGGTAACATTCACTGGTTGGAATACATGTTCTATGTGAAAAGAGATTCCACCGAAGATGTGTACATACGGACGCTTCCTGACACGCTTGTCTGGAAGTCTGAATTGGCATTTAACGATCCTTATGTAGATCATTACCTGAGATACCCAGGTTTCAGATATTATCCTGTTGTTGGTGTTTCCTGGCTACAGGCTCAGGACTATTGTGATTGGAGGACCAAGGTGGTCAACGAACAATTGGCCAGAGACAACGGCATGGAGCCCGAGGACTATCAGGGCAGGATTCCCTTGGAATCGGGAATTGTGGTGCCTGCATTCAGGCTCCCTACTGAAGCGGAGTGGGAATATGCTTCCATGGCTTTGGTTGGAACACAATATTTGGATGAGAACCAGTCGCATAAGAGAATTTATCCCTGGGATGGCCATGCAGTTAGGAATCCTTATGGAGCTGAAATGGGACAGTTTCTTGCCAATTTCAAAAGAGGAAAGGGTGACTATGCAGGGATTGCGGGAAGATTGAATGACGGTGCAATGATCACCGATCATATCTACGCTTATCCCCCTAACGATTACGGTCTTTACAATATGGCTGGAAACGTGAGTGAGTGGGTTTGGGATGTTTATCGCCCAATGTCCTTCCGTGATGTTGATGACCTTAACCCGATCAGAAGGGATGGATTCCTTGATAACGAGGAAAAATATGATGAAGCGAATACTCTTGTTTCAAATGAGACCAGGGTTTACAAGGGCGGTTCATGGAAAGATCCCGCTTATTTCATGTCTCCTGGTACAAGAAGATATTTGCCTCAGGATACCTGCCTGGCTACACTTGGATTCAGGTGCGCCATGATCTCCGCAGGTAGAAATAACTAAACAATAAGACTTGAATAAGAGCCTCGGTTCCAAATACATTGGGATCGAGGCTTTTTCATTATGAGGGTAGTTGGAGCAATGTCGGGAAGTTCTCTTGATGGACTGGATCTGGCCCAGGTCAAATTTGAATTTACACCTGAAAAAGAGGTTATCTGGGATCTTCAGAACTTTGAGACGGTTCCCTTACCTGATCCGATCAGGAACATGCTTCTGGATCCGGAAAGTCTCGGGTCAGAAGAGATTACCGATCTTGACCTTGAGTTTGGACGTTTTGTGGGAAATGAGATCAAACAATGGATAGGGAAGGCTGAGGTCGATTTGATCTCATCTCATGGTCATACTGTTTTTCATCAACCCGATAAGCAATTGACCCTGCAGATAGGTTCAGGAAGGCTTATCCATCAACTGACGGGAATACCTACCGTATGTGACTTCAGAAAAGGAGATGTCCTTTTAGGAGGTCAGGGTGCCCCGCTTGTACCAGTTGGGGAAAGAGACCTTTTCAAGGGGTATGATGCCTATATCAACCTGGGAGGTATTGTCAATGTTTCAATTTTCGACAAAGGTGAGCTTCGATCCGCTTTCGACATTGCCCCCTTTAACCAGGTGGCGAATCATTTTGCGGAAAAATTAGGAAGCACGATGGATGAAAATGGTTCAATGGCAGAACGTGGTGAGATCATTGAGACCCAATTGGAGAATTGGAACCGCCTGAGCTTTTATGCTCAAAAACCTCCAAGGTCACTGGGTAGGGAGTGGGTGATCTCAAACTTTCTCGACAAAAACACCGAGTTTCAGGTCGAGGATCTGCTTGCGACTTTTTATGAGCATGTGAAACTTCAGGTTGAGGCGGTGCTTGCCGGCGGAAATGGTAATAAAAAGGTGATGTTGTCCGGTGGAGGAGCAAAGAATTCTTATTTCGTGAAGCGCTTAGAGACAATACCAGGGCTAAAGCTTCATATACCCGATCCGGAGATCGTTGATTTTAAAGAGGCTATTGTATTTGCATACCTTGGGCTATTGAGAGTCCGGGGAGAAAAAAATATTTTTGCTGCCGCTACGGGTGCCTCGAGAGACAGTATTGGTGGCGATTTGTTTGGAAAAATTAGCAGTAATGAGTGAAATGGAAACCCTTCTAAAAAAGTTTGAAGAAAAGGCACCAGAGGTGGTCTTTGAATGGTCTGATTCTGAAACGGAAGCCAAAGGATGGGTCGTTATCAATAGCCTAAGGAATGGAGCCGCCGGAGGTGGAACCCGGATGCGAAAGGGTTTGGATAAGAAGGAAGTTGAGTCCCTGGCGAAGACCATGGAAATCAAATTTACGGTTTCAGGCCCCGCTATTGGAGGTGCAAAATCCGGGATCAATTTTGATCCGTTTGACCCCAGGAAACAAGGGGTTTTGGAGCGTTGGTACAAGGCTGTAATTCCACTCCTTAAAAACTACTATGGAACAGGCGGAGATCTGAATGTGGATGAGATCAACGAAGTGATCCCCATGACCGAATCCTTGGGACTTTGGCATCCGCAAGAAGGTGTCGTTCAAGGTCACTTTAGGCCATCCGGTCCTGAAAAGATCCGGCTCATCGGTCAGCTCAGACAAGGGGTTTCCAAGGTCATCGAAGATCCGATCTATTCACCCGATATTTCCAAGAAATACAAGGTGGCCGATATGATCACGGGCTATGGGGTTGCTTCCAGCATCAAGCATTTTTACCAGACCTGGAAAGATGGACTCGACGGAAAAACCGCGATAATCCAGGGATTTGGAAATGTGGGAGGAGCATGCGCACTGTTTCTGACTCAAATGGGAGTAAGGATCCGGGGAATAGTGGATAGAACAGGCGGGCTGCTCTCAGAGGAAGGATTCGATTACGATTTTGTCAAAAAACTCTTCCTTGAAAAAAAGGAAAACGCTTTGCATAACGAAGAGTTGATCCCCTTTGAAGAGATCAACAAATCCATTTGGAGCTATGGAGCAGATATTTTTGTTCCTGCGGCCGGCTCCAGACTGGTATCCATGGATCAATTGAATGCGATGCTCGAAAATGGAATGGAATGTATCTCTTCAGGCGCGAATGTGCCCTTTGCTGATCCAGAGATCTTCCTTGGCCCTATCGGAAAGTATGCCGATGAGAATTGTTCATTGATCCCCGATTTCATTGCCAACTGTGGGATGGCCAGGGCATTCGCCTATCTCATGAATCCCAGCGCTGAAGTCAGTGACCAGGCGATATTCGAAGATTGCGACGAAACCATGAAAACGGCATTGCAACACGTCCACACAGAGCATAAGAACCCCTTGGGAATTACCTCCAAGGCCTTCGAAATCTCCCTCAGGGAATTATTATAAATATATTTTTTAAAGGCCTTGAAAAGGGGGGGTAAGGGCTTAATTTAGTGGCCCCTTTTTCATTTTCCTGCTCAATGAAGATCTATCAAATATTGGAAGGGCTTGCAAACGGCCTTTTTGAGGGCTCCTTATCACAAGGGATTCTTCAAATTGGCAACGGCATGACCTCCTTATTTGTGCTTCTTCTCTCCGAGGAGGTTGGTGAAGTTGCTCATACGCCTCACCACATGGATGCAGCAGGTTGGTCGGTCACCCCCTTTGTTCTGCTGCTTGTTCTTATCGCCTCAGGTCCCTTGCTTTTCGAACAGTTTTGGCATCACCATTACCCAAAGGTTGCGGTATTCCTTTCCAGCATTGTGATCCTGTATTACCTGGTCGGTCTACATAATTATCATGCTCCGGTGCATGCGTTCTTCGAATACTTTCAGTTTATCAGTCTGATAGCAGCACTTTTCATTGCATCGGGTGGAATTCTTATCGAAATTGATAGGGAAGGCAAACCGCTGCTGAATGCGGTCATACTTTTGCTGGGTGCGATCATCGCCAATCTGATTGGGACTACGGGAGCGTCTATGCTTTTGATCAGGCCCTTTTTACGTCTCAACCGGAAAAGGGTGAAACCATACCATGTTGTCTTTTTCATATTTATAGTCAGCAATGTGGGAGGCTGTTTGACACCCATAGGTGATCCACCTTTGTTTCTGGGGTTTCTGAAGGGTGTTCCTTTTTTCTGGACTTTGGAGCATAATTGGCCGGCCTGGCTGATCGGTGTGATCCTGCTCTGCATCGTCTTTTTTCTCTTCGATCGCCGCAACAAATCCGATTATTTCCCCGATGAGATCATCGGAACAACCAAAGAAGTTAAGATCAGCGGAAAACTCAATTTCCTTTGGCTTGCTATCATTATCGGAGCTGTATTCATTGATCCAAATCTGCCAGGGTTTGAAGATTGGGTTCCTTACATCGAATATGAAGACACTAAGTTTTCCTTCCTGAGAGAACTGATCATGCTATCCGTGGGTTTGCTTGCCTACCTGACGACCAAGAAGGAGGTGTTGAAAAAGAATGATTTCAACATGGAGCCGATCAGGGAGGTGGCTTTCATTTTCATCGGGATCTTTGGCACCATGATGCCTGCCTTGGAGCTTGTGGGAAAATTTGCCAAAAGCCCGGCGGGGATCAAATTGTTGACGATCAATACCCTGTATTGGGGTACTGGCGGGCTTTCGGGTTTCCTTGATAATGCCCCCACCTACCTGAATTTTCTTGCTGCTTCCTTATCGGCAGTGGGAGGAGACATTAATTCATACCCACATGTTCACGGGTTTGCAATGGGCTCATTTCCAAATTCTATTTGGTACCTGATGGCTATTTCAATTGCTGCGGTATTTTTTGGTGCGTTTACCTATATCGGAAACGGGCCCAATTTTATGGTAAAATCAATTGCAGAGCAGGTCGGTATAAAAATGCCTTCCTTCTTTGGTTACATTATCAGGTTTTCGATACCGATTTTGCTACCTCTACTTTTTCTTGTTTGGCTGATCTTTTTCTAGAGCGTAGAAGTACGTCCTCCGTCAACGGGCAGGTTGACACCATTGATATATCCGGCTTGTCTTGATGCAAGAAAGAGAATTGCATTTGCAATTTCCTCAGCCGACCCAAACCTTCTCGCAGGTATGTTTGACTTCATTGCCTCTTCGACTTCTTCTACAGATTTTCCTTCTTTTTTTGCTTTGGACATCACAAGAGATTCAAGCCTGGCTGTTTGGGTAGCTCCAGGCAAAACATTGTTGACTGTGATGCCTTCAGGGCCTAATTCTCCTGCGATGGTTTTTGACCAGTTTGCCACAGCCCCGCGGATCGTATTGGAAACCCCCAGTCCTGGAATCGGTTGTTTTACCGAGGTGGAAATAATATTGATGACCCTGCCAAATTTATCCCTGACCATTTTAGGCATGGCAAATTTCAACATGATCTGATTACAGATAAGATGCGCATTAAAGGCTATCCTGAATTCTTCAAGATCTGCTTGATTTGCCGGCCCTCCCTTTGGTCCACCTGTGTTGTTGACCAAAATATTTGACCAATCACCATCGTGAGGAAGCTTTTCCAGTTTTTCCGAAAGCAGATGTGGTTCGGAAAAATCTGCATCCAGGTATTCATGCTGTAGATGCTGGTTGGGTAGCTGATGGACCAGACCCTCAAGCTTTTCCTTATTCCTTGCGATAAGCATAATTCTGGCACCGCTGTTGGCCATCATTTCCGCTGTGGCCCAACCTATTCCCTGGGTACTTCCGCATACGATTGAAGTGAGTCCCTGCAAATCTATTTCCATTGTACCTTCTCCTATTTAGATGCTATATTTAAGAAAATCTTTTCAAATCTAATCCAATGATCAAGCGCCCATTTAATTTATTTCAATGGATAGAGGAAAACAGGGATATTCTAAAACCTCCTGTTGGCAACAAAAATCTTTATGTAGAAGCAGGTGATTATATCGTTATGATCGTCGGAGGTCCCAATGCCCGAAAGGACTATCATTTCAACGAAACAGAGGAGCTTTTTTTCCAGCTTGAAGGTGATGTGGAGGTGAAGATCCAGGAGGAAGGCAAGGCCGTTACGATCCCGATAAAGCAAGGAGAAATGTTCCTGTTGCCTGCCAATGTTCCGCATTCTCCTATCAGACCTGCCAATACCGTCGGTTTGGTGATTGAAAGGGTCCGCGAACCACAAATGAAGGATGGATTATTATGGTTCTGTGACAACTGTAACAACAAGTTACATGAGACCTATTTCCATCTTACCAATATCGAAAAAGACTTCCTTCCTCGCTTTAAGGAATTCTATGGATCCAAAGATCTCAGAACCTGTTCGAATTGCGGAACGGTAATGGATACTGACCCAAGATTTGTGTAGTGGGCAGCTTTGTCCTGGACCTCCCTCCGCTAAACCTGGTCGTTGAAGAGAGCGAAAAAGGCATTTGCGAAG
>JANQHS010000178.1 GCA_028282565.1 Cytophagales bacterium
GGGTTATGTGGCATTGCTCCCGGAAAACTCCGAAAGACAGCCAAACTAATCATGTTTGCAGGGTCGGAGACATCGACGGTTTTTAAGCCTGATCCATGGGTTTCGTCAGCCATAACCAGGGTCTGACGGTCAGGTGTGCCCCATGAAGAATGATTAATACCGGCCTCGGGGTAACTTGTTAGCGAACCGAGTAGCTTGGGGTTAGCCGGATCATTCATATCAAATGCGTGAAGCCCGTCCTTTTGCCCACTGAAATAGACCGAAAGATAGATGGTATCTTCAAATACATACAGATCATGTCCCTTGTTGTAGGAGGCATCAAAAATTCCTCCGATGGTTCTTGGGGCGTGAGGATCGGATACATCCACAACTCTGACTGAGTAACTATAGGGGCCGCCAGGTCCAAAACCTGAATTATCTACCATATAAAGGTTATTACCCCAGGTTTGAAGGCTATGGGTTGTGCTTCCCAGGGAATCATGATCAAATATTTTGACCACCGAATCGGGCAGGTATTGGAGATCAAATATCTGCAGCGAACCGGTTCCTCCATCATTGACTCCAAAAGCATAATGGCTTACGACTTTAAAATCTCTCCAGTCGGTGTTGGTATTGACCCCATCGAATGTGGCGATATGTACAATGCTGTCGGGGTTCGTAATGTCAAGGAAATGAGTGCTTCGATTACTTCCGAAAATCGCGTATTCCCTTCCAGCGCTGTCTACATAACCCCAGCAATCATTATAATAAGCTCCGGCATGGGAAGCGGTCCAATGGTCGTGGTAGGTCATGTTCCAGCTTTGTTGCGCGAAGCCTGACATGGACATTAAGGTGAATATAGCAGCAAGGATAGAGTCTCTCATTTACTAAGGTTGTGTAGATTCCCTAAGGAAACCAGCAGGGTCTGATTTATCGAATGATGATCTTTTCAGACCTTTCATAATTAATTGACCTCAGCTTTAAAAAGTAAACGCCCTTTTCAAGATCCGAGAAGTCAACACTCTTTGTACCACCTTCAAGGTAAAGCGGGAATTCCTTCTTGATCGCACCCTTTGAATCAAGTACAGAGATCCAGACCTCTTCATCCAGGATCAATCTTGAACCAATAGCAAACTGCCCGCTTGAAGGATTGGGGTACACTTCCAAAATCTCACTGTTTCTGTAGGATTCCAGAAAGGTTGGCGGTGGGGGAGGCTGAATCGTATCTCCTGTATACCAGTCCATCGTAACAACATACAGGCCTTGTCCTCTGTCGGAGGCAATGATATTTCTGGATGGAAGGAAAGGATATACCCCCCAGCATCCCTGGAAGCCCGCATAATTCCCTCCATTGCCAATGCTGGTATCGGTATCATAATAACCCACATGAATTGGATTAGCCGGATCTTCGATGTCCCAGACCTGAACCCCGTCATGATAGTAGGATATGATAGCCAGTGTATCCAGAATAAACGGATTATGGGCAATAGAAGCCGGATCTGACTCGAATGTGCTGACCACGGTGATGCTCGATGAGTTTGAAATATCCAGAACCTTAATGTTGGAACCATGTGTCTCATCGGTCATGACCATGGTTTTGCCATCGGGTGTCCCCCAAGAAGCATGATTGTATCCCTTGTCCGGATAACTGGTCAGGCTACCGATGTTTGTTGGGTTATTGATATCGGTGTAATCCACCACCTGAAGTCCGTTGATGGATCCGTCCGAGATATAGACGGTATCATTCCTGACATATGCATCATGAGCCGGAGCGTAAAGCGCGTCGTTGAGCACTCCAATGGTTTTTGGCAAATGAGGGTTTGAGATATCGACTACCCGGATACCATAGCTATAAAAAGAAGGGGAGTTTCCCTTATTATTGATCAGGTACAGCCTTGATCCGAAGATGAATATATTGTGGGTTGATTCCGAAAGAGAATCATGGTCATAGATCTTCACCACAGAATCAGGCAGGTATTGAAGATCGAAGATCTGGAGGGAGCTTCCCCCGTCATCGGAAACCCCGAACGCATAATGTTCATAGGTTTTGAAATCTCTCCATGTGGCATTGGTATTCCATCCAACAAACTCGTCTACCAGGAAAACCGAATCCATTTGGGTAACATTTACAAAGTGTGTACCCCATGAACTTCCAATGATCGCGTATTCATTGCCTGCGGTGTCCGCATAACCCCAGATATCGTTGTAGACAAATGATCCCGAAGGCGAAGTCCAGTTTGATTGATGGGTCATATTCCATCCTTCCTGTGAAGAAGCTGAAAATGCTATTGCTAAACAGCTTAAAAGGAACGTAGCAAATCGGGCTGTACTCATATTGTGAATTATAATTGGCTGCAAAATTAAGCTAAATGGCTATCACATCACTGATTTCCGGAACATGTTGTTTGATCGCTTCCTCGATTCCGGCCTTCAGTGTCATGTTGGAAAGATCACAGGAGGAACAGTTTCCTTCGAATTTCAGGGTAAGCTTTTTTCCTTTTACCGAAACCACGCTGACATCACCGCCATCCTTGTACAGATATGGTCTTACTGAATCCAGGGCTTTTTCTATACGGGTCTCGAGCTTCTCGCCTTCCATTTTACCTCCTTGTGATTTCTACGGGAATAGTCGCTTCATGGTTCGCATTTCTGACCGCGATCTGCTGTGCCAGGTTTCTTGCCAGAGCCCTAAAATCGGCAGAATTCAAATCTTCATCAAGGGCTTGGGGTGTGCCCTGATCTCCTTTTTCGCGTATTTCTTCCCTGATCGGGATCTCTCCGAGTAATGGAATGTCCTTTTCTTTCGCAAGGTCTTTTCCACCTTCCTTACCAAACAGAAAGTACTTTTCGTCCCGATGATCGGGCGGAGAGAAATACGCCATATTTTCTACCAAACCGAGTATTGGAACGTTGATCTTCTCCTGCTCAAACATGCCTATGGCTTTGGTGGCGTCGGCCAGCGCGATCTTCTGAGGAGTAGTCACGATCACCGCTCCGGTGACGGGAACCGTTTGTACCATGGTCAAATGAATATCC
>JANQHS010000180.1 GCA_028282565.1 Cytophagales bacterium
GGAGGGGAGGGCTAATATAATCTATTGAAGAAAAGCTCCTTTAACCAATTAAAGGAGTTTTTTTTGGCTCAGCACAGAGGCTATTTATACTTATCATTCAACCCGATGCCCTCAAGGATCATTGGAAGGATCTTCTCCAAACGGGAGATCTTGGTCTCTGATCGCTTTACTTCGGAGATATACGCCGCAAATTCCCTTTGTTTCGATCTACCCATCTCATTGAATTTTGAGGCGATCAAAGGATGTTTGTCCAATAGTCTTTTGAGTTCGTCCGGAATCATCAAAGGCTTTTCTTTCTTTGGCTTGATTTCCTTGCCTTGCTTATGATTATCGATGGTTTCTTGGATATATGCGAGTAAAAGGCTTTTGTCAATTTCCTGTTCCCTTGAAATGCGCCATTGTCTCAATGCTTGTGTTTTTCCTTCCTGAGCATTGATCAGTTTTTTTTGCTTGTCCTTTAGGAGAGCACCCTGATGAAACCAGACAGAGACGAAGTTCTTGAATGCCGCCAGTCCCAATAGGGTCTTTCCTTTGTATGTATAGGCGGGGGCGCCCCATTTAACGGTTTCCTCTAGTTCCGACCCGTTGATGATCTCCCTGATCTTATCGAGTATAGCTGACCATTCTTCCTGGGCTTCAAAGTATTCTTGTGCAGAAGTGTAGCGTTTCATGACAAATCCAATTTATGAAATGATCTGCCCATTATATCTAATGAATCAGTTCTGAAAGCTCCTTTTCCTGCTGTTCTTGGTTGAGGGCTTTCAAAATATTGTTGGCCTGCCAGATATGTCTTTTATGATGATAAATAACGAACCTTAGGGTATCGCCCAGCTTGAAGCTTAGGTATTTTAGAGTGGTGGAGGTTTTGGTCCGGTTGAGATCCACCGAACGGCAGCTTTCCAGGAGTTCCAGAAACCTTTCCTGTTGTTTGAAAAATCTTGCAAATACCACTTCGCATTGCAGGTCCAGTTTGGAAGGATCCTTGTCCTTGAAAGTTTTCATTTTTCTGACCTTATCATCTTTGGGAAGCATGCTGTTGGCCGAGTAGTTTCCCAGGATCCCGCTCCTGAATTCGTAATCCCCTTGGACCTTTCCGGCTTTTAGGGCCCTGCTTTCAATTTCGGGGAGGTAAAAATCCCCATATAGGTTGAGGTGCTCCAGGCATTGTACGATATTCCAGCTTTCCGGTGATGGTTGTTCAAGCATGGTTTGGGTGGGGAGCTGTTCAAACACTCTTCCTCTTTCAATCACCCATAGTGTGATCACCCTAAGTTCGTCAAGTAGCTTATTTGCGGATGTTTTCATTTTTTTCTTTCAAAGGAACATCTGCCGGGCATTGTGGTTCTTGATCCAAGTCAAGATTTCTTTAGCCTGCTGAAAGTCTCCGGAGTCATGCGAAGGTAGTTTGCAATGTACTTCAGCGGGATCTCCTGAAAAACCCTGTTGCTTCTTTCATAAACGCGTTTAAACCGTTCCGAGGGTGAAGAGGTCAACAGATCTATCTCCCTCTCCTGTTGTTGAAGAACAAGCCGCTTCAACCACTGAATGTAGAATTGCTGAAGCTCAGGGGTTGAATGTAACCAAGCTTCAAATTTCTCTTTTGAGATCGCAGTGAGACTGGTTTTCTTCAATGCCTGGATAAACAATTCGTTTTCTTTTCCGGAGAAAAAGGAGGGTAGAGCAGTGATGAATTCTCCCGAATAGCCAAACCGGATCGTGAATTCTTCATGTTCCGCCACATAGAAGATCCTTAGGGTTCCTTCTCGGATCAGGTAGGCGTATTTTTCGATTTCGCCGGGGCGAATCAGAAAATCACCTCGGTTCAGAGCCTTTTCCCTTGGATCAAGCTCAGGAAGCTTGGATTCAAACTCCGACAAGAAATCCATACCTATGTTTTTTCGGCTTTGAACTCCGGGTTATAGATGATCCCAATGATGTTATCCCATGGGTCTTTTACCGCTGCGGTTTCAATATCGCCGCCTACATTTTGAATTTCATCATGTATCACGGCTCCCAATGAAACAAGATGATCCAGAGTTTTGCGAATATCATGAACACCCCAAGAGGCATACTGTCCATCACCCCTTGTAATTGGCTTTTCCACGGGATGAAGTCCCAATTCATAGCCTTCAATATTGAATCCTACATAGTATGGAGTGTCATAATAGGGTTTGGTTTGAAATGCTTGTGAATACCAGTTTTTCGCTTTTTCAAGGTCATTCACATAATAGAGTGAGGTCCTGAGTCCTAACATTTTTCTGTGCTTTCCCGCAATTTCTGAATTTCCTTTCGAATGATAAATCGACCGCTTGTTGATTAGGCGGGTTGAATATTTGGATATATTAAACGAATGTTAATTATATTGTGAGTATTAGTTAAACAAAAGTTAAATAAATGGAATCTATCGGTTCTCTTGAGGAGGTGATCCTCATGATCCTGATCAAAAAAGATAAAAGCCACGGAGTCGATATCATCAATGAATATGAATCCGCACTGGGCAAGAGGATCTCGCTTCCGGCCGTCCATGTGGTCTTGAAAAGGCTCATCAAAAAGGGATGGGTCAAATCGGAATTTGGTGAGCCGACCTCTGAAAGGGGGGGGCGAAGGAAACGGCTCTATTGGGCTAGCTCCAATGGCTATGAGGTGGTCAAGGAACTTCAGGAGGCCAAAATGAAACTTTGGAATTCAATTGCTAAACCGAGCTATCAGTATGTCGGAGTCTGAATTCCCAACATACCCGCAACGACTGCTCAGCAAGATCCTTCCCTATGACACCAAGGAGGAAGTTCTCGGAGACATGGAGGAACTGTACCGCCAGAGAAAAGCTGCCAAAGGGGTAGCATATGCCAAACGAAGGTTGTTTTGGGATACACTTAAATCAGTTAGATTAATGAATACAAAGGAATACTCAAGAGAAAACACCCAATGGATCCTGATCCTCAGTTATTTTCGGACCGGTCTGCGTTTTCTCTGGAAAACAAGAAACTACTCGTCAATCAATATTTTGGGGCTGGCCTTTGGGATTACGGCTGCTTGTCTCGCCGGATTGTTCATTACGGACCAATACTCATATGACACCTTTCACTCGAAGATAGATCGACTTCATAGGCTGGCTATGGATCTCAATTTTGCCGGAGATGTGGAGAAGGTCGGAGGATCCTCCTATATCATGGGTTGGGAATTTCCTGAGAAGATCTCCGGAATTGAAATGGCTTCCAGGCTAAAAAGCGGGTATGGGATATTGATCCGGGACAATGAGAATCACGAACAAAGATTCCATTACGCAGATCCTCCGATTTTTCAAATGTTTGATTTTGAATGGGAAAGAGGTTCTTCCGAGGGTTTCGGCGATCCCAATTCTGTGGTAGTTTCCGCTGATTTTTACAAGAAGATCGGAGAAACCGATGAGGTGAAACTGAATCTACAGGGTGAGGACAAAACCTTCAAGATCATTGGTGTGATCAAGGATATGCCCATGAATTCGACTTTCAGTCCGAACCTCATATTACCGATCGAGGTTTGGACAACCACTGTTCATGAACGCAGAACCAAAACCTGGCTGGATATCAACATGAACCTGATCATCCTGACACGCGAGAATGCCAATATCGCTGATATCAACTCCCAGATGACACAATTGTTGAAGGAAGGAGATCCCGAAATGGAGATCGATCAGGTCGATCTGTATTTGCAGAAATTCGATCAAATTCATTCGGATACAAGCATTTATACGGGCAATGGACTGAATCCAACGATTTCAGAGGATATCCTTTGGGTGGTGATCATTGTTGGGTTATTATGTCTGATCATTTCCAGTCTCAACTATTCCAATTTTTCCATCGGTCATTTCTTGATCAGAAGTCGCGAGGTCGGTGTTCGTAAGATTCTGGGAGCGAGGTCGCATTTTGTTTGGCAGCAATTCTTCATCGAGACCCTGATCAGTTCCATGATCGCTTTGTTGTTGGCTACCGTTTTGATGATAATCCTGTTACCTTATTATGCGGAATTCGTTGCTGTTCCCTATGGCTTTCATGATTTATTAAAACCGAAATTTCTCTTCGGTTGCCTGGTGATCCTCCTGGTTTCCACCTTCATGTCAGGAACATACCCTTCACTGATCCTTGCCAGGTTCAAGGTGGTCAATACCATTAAGGGAGCCCAGAAGATCGGAGGCCGCAATATCGTCAGTCGTATATTTCTGACCTCGCAGATCGGTCTGGCCATATTTCTCATCATAGGTACCATTGCCATCAATCAGCAACTCAACTATTTACTGGATTTCGACCTCGGTTATGATGACCAGCGTATGGTGAATATCGACATTCCGGATTCAGAGGAAAGCAAGATCGCCAGACTCCGGTCTCATTTGTCTGAAATTCCGGGTGTAGCGGGTTTTTCGGTGAATTCAGGATTCAATGGCACCAGGATGACCGGGGAAATGGAAGAAAAAGCCGGGGTGGTCCGACACCTTCATGTGGACCCGAGTTATGTGTCTTTCATGGGGCTTGAGATTATAAAGGGAAGAGATTTTGATCCTGAACTCGAGAGTGACAAAACCAATGCCGTGATCATCAACGAAACCCTTCAGGACATTCTTGAGGATCAGGATATTCTGGGGAAAGAGATCCCCTTTAGTTATGGTGATCTGGAAAACCCTGTTGTGATCGGGGTCGTGAAAGACTTCTTTTTCAAATCCCCGAAATACGAACAACCTCCCCTTGTGATGTATCTCAGCCCGCAATACCCTTTTCAGTATGGTTTGATCAAGATGCAGGAAAATTTTTCAGGAAAGCATTTCAAACAGATCGAAGAGGCCTGGAATGAAGTTTTCTACCCCAACCCATTCAGTTATTATTGGATGGAAGATCTGAACGAAAGAAGGATGAAAGCCGAGGTTCAAATTCGGAATGTAGCCCTGGGGGGAGCGGTCATTGCCATAATGCTGGTCATTTTTGGTCTTCTGAGCATACTCGGAACCTATATCCAACAGCGGATGAAGGAGATCGTCATTAGAAAAATAAACGGCTCCAGTATCCGGGACCTTTTCTTACTCTTTTCAAAAAGATTCGGCACATGGCTGGGGCTGGGATTCATCTTTGGCACTTATCCGGCATACCAGGTATTGCAGGCTTGGCTCGAAGAATACGCGATTCGGATCCAGATGGGATACTGGATGGCCTTTGTCGCCTTTGGGGTCTGTGTCCTGGTTTTTGTGGTCACACTGGTATTTCAGTTGTTGTTAGCAGACAGGGTTAACCCGGTAATGTTTCTCACCGAGGAATGATCTGTGCGCAAGCCCTTAACGAAGAATGTGAGCTAGGCTATTGTGATTATTCCTTCTTCAATGCCTTCAGGATCTCCCTTAGCCTGACCTTGACTGAGGCTGCCTCCTCGGTAATTGCCCTTTCTGCCAGAAATTGTAATTCCGCCTTGAGCTCTTTCTGAAATTTTGACAGCTCGAATACAGCCTGATAGGACCATGCTCTGAGGAATTTGTTGTCCGACCCACGTCCCTTCTGAGCTGCTTGCAGGACTAAGTTCTGCTCCTCAGCGCTCAGGTCTGTCCACCTATAGACCAATTGAAAAATATGAAGTGGTACAGGCCATTCCTCGGAAGGAAGAAAATTCAATATCAGGGCCTCACGATCCTTGCTTTCCAACTGACCACCGTTTTCAAGATGATACTTCAGCAACCAGGATAGCTGGACGTGGAATTCTTTTGATTCTGTTGCGGCTGTCAATATGCATTGTATGAATTCTTCAGGATTGGAATCATGGTAATAATCCTTCAGTGGATGATTATCTTTTCCATTCCAGGATTGTACCGCTTTGAGTAGAGCTGCCTTCAATTATAAAGATCCCTTTTCCAGTTCCATGACCAGCTTAGGGTATTTGTATACCGTTCGAAATGATTCCAGCATGCCTTTTGAATCCACACCAATGGTACGATTCTTCGCCGGAAGATACATGTAGTATCCCGATATCCCTTCGAGATTTCCGTCAAAGGCAAGCCCCACCACTTCTGCATTTTTATTGATAATGGCCGAGCCTGAATTTCCCCCCACAATATCTGTGGTGGAAGAAAAATTGATCGGTGTAGAAAGGTCAAAGTCCGGAGTGGGTTCTTTCCAGACTTCATCCAATCCCCAGGGATAGTTTTTTTGACCAAAACCATAATAGCGATCATAAAGACCATAGAAGGTCGTCTTTGAAGGGGCCAGAGTTCCATTGTATTCGTACCCTTTAACCCTTCCTTCACTGATCCTTAGGGTTCCCGTTCCGTCGGGAGAAATACTGTTTCCGTAGATCTTGAATATCAGTTCTCCAAGTCTTTGGTTTTGTAGTGATAGCCTGTTCTGAATGGCTCTTCGCTCGGGATTTATCCTCGAGCGTATTTCGTTCATTTCCTTAGCCGCCTTGAGAACCGGGTCGTCAAGAGCATTGATCTTCTTGCTTCCGCCCTTGATCAATTTTTCAACGGCTTTTTTGTCGTCCAGCACCGAGATCCTTTTCAAGAAAGTATATGGATCCTCGGCTCCTGACTCGGCAAATATTTGCTTGTAGTTTGGTTCATTTTCCATTTTGATCCTGGACCAATAGCCCTTGATAAAAATCGCCCACAGTGAATCCAGGTCCCGCTCTTCGGGTTCGACGAAGATCTCAGACCGGGTAGCCTCCAGGTTTTCCTTTTTATATGGCTTATCCCTTTCTGCCTCCTTCTTTTCCATTTCACGAGCATACTCAGCCAGGTTTTTTGCCGTTTTGAACATTGAAGGGCTATAGTTGCCAACCAGGGCTACCGAGTAATATTCTTTGGTCAGGGGTCCGAGTTCCTTAAGGGTGTTTTCAATGTTATCCCAGGTGTCGCCATATTCCTTCTGAAGTTCAGGATCGTCTGAAACCCTCTTTTGGAGGTCGGCTTCAAACTTTTTTTTCTTTTCCAGCAGCAATGGATCCTTCACAGCCAGGTATCGACCGGCGTATCTTTTTCTTCCATTCGAAACGGACAATACCGTGGAAAACAATTCGGATTCCCTTTCCGGGTGCATCAGGAAGAAGTTGAACCGGGCATCGAATAGTCCGTTGTAATAGTCAAGCAAGATCGGAAGTGCGGTTTCCCGGAGATAGCTTACCTCCGCGTTCGAAACCAGCCTAGCCGTTGATCCTGGCCTACCGACCACAAATACGGGTTCATCCTCTGCGGCTCCTTCGGCGCTCCATTTGAAGAAGTTTTCGGATTCGATTGGATTACCTAAAGTATCATAGGCTCTGAGAAAGGCCATGTCCAACTCGTAGCGAGGATAGGTATAGTTATCCCAATCCCATCCTGTGCTCGCAAGTTGAAATGTAGGTGCCATAACAAGGCGGATATCGTTATATCGCATCCAGGAGTAGAGAGAATATTTCCCTCCCTGGTAAAGCTTGACAACCTTTGATTCCAATCCGGTTGCTTCCTCCTTCTTTGAAGACAGATCCGCCATAAGACTGTCCCTGATTTTGCCTTTTTCCTCTTCGGTTTTTCCGGCTTCCATTGCTGAGGAGATCTCCCGGGTTACATCCTCTATTTCAATCAGCTGATCTACATAAAGGCCTTCGATCTTGAGTTCATTTTCTAATTCCTGGGCATAGTACCCGTTCTTTAGAATATCTGCTCCGTTTTCCAGTGTTCTCAAAATATAACCCCTGGCACAATGATGATTTGTCATGATCAGACCGGATCCTGAAACGAAAGAGCCTGAGCAGCCTCCTCCAAATTGTATGGCCGACATCTGGACATCCTTGATCCATTCCTGATCGGGCTCAAACTCAAGCTTCCTTTTGAAACGATCTACGGGAATCGCGTCGAAGGTCCACATATGACCCAGATCTTCTTTTGAGAATTCCACCTCATCAAGCCGGAGCGGTTCGTAGATGGTTTGAGCAAAACTTCCCGACGAAAAAATAGAAAAGAGAAGAATTCCAAATGAAAAAATGAATGGCCTAAACATGATGGATTTTTTTGCTAAGAAAAGAATAAGGAAGAAATGTTTCTTCAGAGTATCCAATTCAGGAAAATGAAAAATACAGCTTGAATTAGAAAAACTGCCGTCGAAATATAGATTTTTGGTCTGATATTCAGCGTATTATAACAGATCTGGATCAAGGCTCCGCTCACGAGCCACATGAAATAGTTTTGAAAAGGGATATGGCCTCCTTCCCATGACCAGAAATCCAATTTGACCGCTACAGGTTCGATCAGGACATCCAAAACCGTGATGAGAATTGAGGGGATGATGACCAGCGATATTTTTGATTTCGTAAACCTGAGCACCAATCCTCTTGCGGATAGAGATAGAATAAACCAGTTGATCCCGATAATGAGTGGGACACCTTGCCATTTCCATCCCAGGCTTTCTCCATAGGAGTAGCAACCAAAGATCAGACCGGTGGATACACCCAGGACCTCGATCAAAAACCCAAACAAGAAAACAATCAAAAAAGAAATCCAGAACCGAGCTGAAAAGTCACGATTGGCAAGAACGAGGACCGAAAAGGTTAATAATAGATTACCTGCGGACAAGGAGGTAAAAAGATCTCTTGAGCCCGAATAACTTATACCTACAATTCCCACCGCGTAGAAGATGAGCAGGATCAAGAGGTAATTTTTTTCTGAGATCTTCAAGCCTTAGGGATTAATCCATCAACGATCTTGGCAGAGCTGAGTGCCAGGGGTATGCCTCCGCCGGGATGCACAGACCCCCCGACAAAATACAGATCCCTGATCCTTCGCGAAAAATTGGGATGTCGAAAGAATGCCGCCATGCGGTTGTTAGAGGATGTGCCGTACAGAGCGCCTTTAAAGGATTTGGTTTTACTTTCAATGGTTCGTGGTTCGAGCACCTGTTCAAACTCTATCAGTTCCTCAATATTCTTTCCCAGGCTTTTGTTCAGCTTTTCAACGATGAACTGTCTCGATCTTCGAATAATATTATCCCAGTCCTGTCCTTCCATATAGGGAGCATTGATCATGACAAACCAGTTTTCCCTTCCTTCGGGAGCATCCTTGGGGTTCAGCTTTGAAGTGATATTGATATAGACCGTCGGATCTTCATAGACGTCCTTTTTGTCGAACAGATAGCTGAATTCTGTGCGGTAATCATCGGAAAAGAGAATATTGTGCAAGCCCAATTCTTCGAACTTCCCCCTGATTCCCCAATAGAAGATAATTGCCGAACTGGATCTTTCCAGTTTCAGGGTTTTGATTGGGGGCTTGATCTTGGGCAATAATCTTGGATATGCAAATGAGATGTCCATATTGCAGATGACCAGTTGGGCTTTTTTCTCCACACCCCTGACCGACACCCCGGTAACCTTTTTGCGGGAAACCAGGATCTCATCGACAGGGGAGTCAAAGAAGAACCGAACTCCGAGATCCTTGGCGAGTTGAAACAAGGCTAGCGTGATGGAATGCATGCCTTCCTTTGGGAAATATGCTCCCTTGTTAAATTCAAGGTGAGGAATGATGTTAAGAATGCCCGGAGCCCTGAATGGGTTTGAACCGTTATAGGTCGCATAGCGATTGAACAACTGGACCATTTTTTTATTGCCGAGATGCTTTCGGTTAACGCTGTTCATCGAAGAAAAGATTGGCAGAAGGGGCAGCTGCAGAAAAGACAGGAGGGTCTTGAAAGAGAGGTATGTTTGGAAGCGATGAAGTGAACTGCGAAGAAAAAGAAATGCCGTGGTGTCATAGATATAAGCGCTTCTTTTCAAGTGCTGACGAACCTTTTTGGCATCAATTCCTGTCGCTTTCTCAGCCTCGATAGCAAATTGTTCCGGATCTGCCGGAACATTCAACCGGGTGCCATCTTCATAAAAGTAGCGGCATACTTCATTGAGTCTTTCATAATTGAAGAACTCTTTCGGATCTCGTCCGGAGATCAAAAACAATTCATCGACCAACTCGGGCATGGTGAACAGGGAGGGGCCGGCATCAAAGCGAAATCCATTGTCCCGGATCTCGGAAAGCTTTCCCCCAGGATATGGATTGGATTCGTAAACCTCGACTTCATAGCCTTTTAAGGCCAGGCGAATTGCTGCGGCCAGTCCGCCTATTCCCGAACCAATGACAATACCTTTTTTCAAATCTCAAATAAACAGATTCCTGCTGAGACAGATAGACCACCCCTAAAGGTGATTTCCGATTCAATGATGGTTTTGATATTGATACGAATAAATAACCCCCCGCGGCAAGAAGATCCTGCACACGAGGGGCGTTCTCAACCAAAACCTAGCTGATTAAGAGTTACTTTTCTTTGCGGTAAGGTTTACCTTCAAAGTAAATTCATCGTCAAGCATCGCATTTTCGATGCTCCAGCCGTACATCACTTCGTACTGGGTTCTTTCAACATTGAATTCAGCACTTGCCATGATCATATCATCTTTTCCTTCTTCGATCATGGCCTCAAATTCAATAGGCTTCGTGATCCCTCTTATGGTGAGGTCTGCCGTGGCCTTGAATTTTCCATTCCCTAACTCACTTGCCTGAGTAATTACCAATTTGGCTGTCGGATATTTTTCAACATTGAAAAAGTCATCTGACTTCAAGTGACCGACTAGCTTTCCGTTCTTGCTTCCATCCGTTACGTCACTATTCGTGATCGAAGTCATATCAATAACAAAACTTCCGGCACTTAGTTTTCCGTTTTCCAATGCCAAGGATCCCGATTGGATATTCACATTTCCAATGTGCTCATAGGACTTGGCCAGGTGATAGCCTGTCCACTGTACTGTGCTTTTTTGGGTGTCTATTTTGTAATTCACCTTCGGAGCTTTGAAGGCAAACAATACCACCCCCAGAAGCAAAAGCATTCCAATTATCTTTAATTTAATATTCATAATTCTAAGTTTTGATGGTTGAATCAGCTGACGTATTAACAATCAGAATGCCAAAGGGTTCTTAGTACTATAGAGAAAGTAGTGGAATGTCTATGTGACGACCCTGAATACAGAGCGATATCTTTCTAAGCTGTCTTTACTGACTTGGGGAAAAAATACAAGGCGTAGATGATGATCCCAAGAAGAACTACTGCTCCTAATTGATGGAGAACACCAAGGCTTATGGGTACATGGTAAAGCAAGGTTAAGACGCCCAATGTAAATTGAACCCCCACGACTGTCAGCAAAGCAGAGATGATCTGTCGCTGTCGTTTTTCCAGATCCAATTTCCGGCCTTTGAAATATATCCAGAATATGATGAGAACGATGAAGAGTGCGATCCATCGATGCATGAACTGGACCAGGCTTGCGGTCTCAAAGAAGCTCGTGATACCGTTATCAGCTATGGATATACCAGCTTCGGGAGGAAGAAAATGATCGCCCATCATGGGCCAGGTCGGATAATAAAGACCGGCTTTCAGCCCGGCAACAAAGGCACCATAAATGACTTGTATGGTGTTGAAAGCCAACAGAACCTTGAATGAGTTGATAAAATTTTGCGGCGCATTTGTTTTTGGCCTTTCGGGATAGGAAACCTTTAATGCGGTCCAAAGAATAAACGAAAAAAGGATCAATGCCGTGACAAGGTGTATAGCCAGTCGATAATGGCTCACATTGGGGTCTTCTACCAAGCCGCTTTTTACCATATACCAACCGATGAGGCCTTGCAATCCTCCAAGGAGAAAAATGATGATGAGATTACGGACCAACCAACGTTCACGGAGTTTTTTCTTGGCAAGGAAAATGACAAAGGGAATGAAAAAAACCACTCCCACAAGACGACCCAAAACACGATGAAAGAACTCAGGCCAATAGATCTCCTTAAACTCTTCAAGGCTGAAATTGTAGTTTTTCTTTCGGTACTCAGGAGATGTTTTGTAGCGTTCGAATTCCTTTTCCCATTGTACCTGGTTTAACGGAGGGACCACTCCGATAATGGGTTTCCAGGTAACCATGGAAAGCCCGGAATGAGAAAGTCTGGTGTACCCGCCCAGAATGACCATACTGATCACTAGGATGGCTCCCAGATAAAGCCAATTCGAAATAAGCTGCTTGTCCTTTTCCATTTTCAATGGTTCGCGCAAATTAAATGACTGCGATACAAAGAATAAACAGGTGGTGATTTTTTTGGTTTTCTGAAACGGACTGAACTAATCGATCCACACAGCTCCCTTCAGGCTGTCCAATTCCATGCCTTCATGTCTTCGGATAAAAACGGGAACATTTTGCCCTTTGGCGATATCAAGATGCTTCTTGGTGGGCAGGTTTTTATAAGCGATCCCATCGAAGAAAAACATGGTTTGGATATAGTCTTCATCATTGAAGAGTATGAAGTTTTCGCCATCAGTAAATTGCATAATTTCTTCGGGCCAATAGACCGAGTAATCCTCTGCCTGAAACCTTTCCCAGAGCCCTACCACACTTCTGACCGGTTGAATCAATAGAACACAAGCAACTGCGGTAACAATGAGGTTTTTTCGTTTTTCAATTCGATTCTGAATTTCGGAAAGAACAAAACCAAAGAGAAGTGAATAGGCCGGGGCTGAAACGAAAACATACCCTTCCATTTTGGTGGTGGAAAGAGAAAAGATCAACAGCGGTATCAGGATCCAAAGGATCAGCCAGAGGAATTTTTTGAATTTTGTCTTTACTGAGATCAGGATGAGCATCAGCAGGTTTACAAAGAACAAGACACCCAGCCATTCGCTGATCTTTCCCAAATAATAACTCCAGTCGCCCCCATGCCCTTCGATCACCTCCGTCAGATGTCTCCAGTTATAGTCAGATTCATAGGCCGCTTCCAGTGGAAAATGTGATTTGGTATAAATAGCCCAGGGCAGTGCCAGCAGTATGGCTCCGGTGAACAGAGCTCCCGCATTTCTGAGATTGATTCCGCTTTTTTCCCAGAGCAGGGCTGCCCAGATGGGGATCAGGATCATAGCCGGAAGAGATTTGCATAGATAGGTCGCTCCCAATATCAAGCCCAAGAGCAGGCTCCTTTTCCATGTAGGATCGTTTCTCCAAACAACTCCCAGATAAGTTCCCAATAGCACAAGGAAAGCAAACAATGTATCTACATGATCCGTGGGATCCATTCCGGTGGACAAGGCGATTCCCTTTGAAAAAATGCTAAAGATCAATGCCGCAAAGAGCGCAGCAGAGGTTGTGAAAAATTGGCGACCGATGAGGAAAACCAGGAGGATCGAAGCCAGGGAAAATACCAGTGAGGGGATCCTGACTGCCAGGGCATGATTTCCGAATAAGGCTGTTGATGTCCCTATTACCCAAAGCGTGAGGGGTGGTTTATGAAGCCAAACATGATTTCGATTCCAAAATCTATAATCATAATCCAGAACCGGATCCTTGTACAGCATTGGTTTCAAAGGAGCATGCCAGATATCCTTGGCTACCAATGCATGATATCTTTCATCCCATGGGCGTAAGTATGCTTTGTTGGAAATAGAGAATCTCAGACCAAGGCCCAGGAGTAGGATAGCGACAAGAAGAAACCTTTGATTTGTGTTCAAGGGGTCTGAATAAGAATTTTCGGACCAAATTACCTGATCCAGGTCGCTTCTGCTTGCGATCGGGTTGCATAATGCTCAAAAACCGATTTTTAAGCTCTTATAACTCCCCGATCCTGGCTTTTTCCTTCTTTTATGTTCCAGAATTTCACCATGATCAAAAAATGATGAGAAAACATTATACAAGATCCGTAATGCCAATCGCGGCTTTATTGCTATTTATTTTTTCCTGTGCTCCCAAAGTCGCGGCCCCATCCGAAGCCGATGTAAGTAGGGGGCAAAAGAAATATCCAGACCTCAGTATGGAACAGTTGGATGCAGGAAGGGCCATTTTTCAGGAGAACTGCAACCTCTGCCATGGCTATTATCAAGCAAATACAGAACCTGAAGATGCTTGGTTGGAAATCGTCCCCGATATGGTTGGAAAGGTTAACAGGAAGTTAGGGACAGAAAAGATCGATGCTAAGGATCAGGAGCTTCTTCTTCGCTACACGATTACCATGAGTACGGCATCTCCCTGATCGTCGCAGCTTTAATTCCAATATATATACTCTTTTTTTGCTGCGAGAACTGGATTTTGTATTTGATTACGTTCTTTTGCGGCCTGTTTCAAAGTGTTATCATTCAAGGGTGGTTTTTTCTTCCGAAAAGCATCCAAGACCCTTTTCAGAAATCAACAGATGGATAAGCCGATCATTTTGACCAGCGGAAACCCGCATTCCTATACCTCAATTACCAATAAATTCCTCATTGACCATGGTGGCTATTGCGATGATCTTTGGGGTAGTCCAAAGAAGGATCTGAATTACTTTCGGTATGAAAGTGAGGAGATGGAGAAGTATGTCCGCAATAAGAAATTCTTCAAGGATTATGACCTCAAGGGTTTTTTTGACTCTCTTCCAAAGGACAAGGTCATTACCCTAAAATCACCTTTTCTGATCCAATTTGCCAAGGAACTATCAACCTTTACCGACCGCCCCATCAAGTTTGTTTTTTGCTTTAGGAACCCGGAGGATGTGATCATTTCTTCTCTGAACAAGGGCCGAAAGCGCTCATTCATTTATTATTTCGAAAGGTATGTGTGGATGTATAGGTTTGTTTCTTCCTGTCCGCTGCCGGTGTTCCCGTTGATCACGGAAAGGTTGCTTTCGCAGGATAGACAAACAGCCGAGGATCTTCTGAGGTTTTGCGAATTACCAACCGATCAAATTGATTTCTCGAGCATAGATCCCAAGAAAATGAAACAACGAGAGGTCTCTTATGTGAAATTCCGCTTTGCCAATTTTTTCTGGAAAAGACTGGCCATTTTCTTCAAGGCGATCTGATCGGAAAAAGCTTATTTTCCCGCTTTTACGGGCCTCTACCTTGCAAATAATTCCGAATTTCGCGGATTGATCGATCAATCGTGAGCCAGAAAGAAATATCCAAAGTTTATAGCCCCTCAAGCATAGAGGAAAAATGGTACGACACCTGGAAAAACCAGGGGTACTTTCACTCGGAGCCCAACAAGGATAAAAAACCATTTTCGGTGGTCATTCCTCCTCCCAATGTGACGGGAGTTCTTCACATGGGACATATGTTGAACAATACCATCCAGGATGTTTTGGTCAGAAGAGCGAGAAAACAGGGTTATGAGACCTGCTGGGTGCCAGGGACCGACCACGCCTCCATTGCAACAGAAGCCAAGGTGGTAGCCATGCTTAGGGAAAAGGGATTGGATAAAAGGGATATAGGCCGCGAGGAATATCTGAAGCATGCCTGGGAATGGAATGATAAGTACGGAGGGATCATTCTGAAGCAATTGGAAAAACTGGGCTGTTCCATCGACTGGGAAAGGACAAAGTTTACCATGGAGCCCGACCTTTACTGGTCTGTCATCCATGTTTTCGTGGATCTTTACAAGAAAAAGAAGATCTATCGCGGCCTGAGGATGGTGAATTGGGATCCGGTAGGACAAACGGCACTCAGCGATGACGAGGTGATCTATAAGGATCTCAAATCCAAGCTATATTATGTTGACTACAAAATAGCCGGGGAGGATTCGAGCCTGACCATTGCCACAACCAGACCCGAGACGATTTTAGGAGATACGGCTATTTGTATCCACCCCGAAGATGAAAGATTCAAGCATCTTCATGGCAAGAAGGCCATCGTGCCGGTCGTGGACCGCGAGGTCCCCATCATTCTTGATGATTATGTCAGCATGGAATTCGGAACCGGATGCCTGAAAATCACCCCTGCACATGATGAGAATGACTATGAGATCGGTCAAAGGCATGATCTAAAGATCATTGACATTCTGAATCCCGATGGAACGCTTAGCGAGGCAGCGGAATTTTTCGTGGGAGAGGACCGGTTTGAGGCAAGGAAACTGATGGAAGGAAAGCTACAGGAGATCGGTGCCCTTCAGAAGGTTGAAGATTATGATAACTCGATCGGTTTTTCCGAAAGAACGGATGCGATCATCGAGCCCAGGCTTAGCAAACAATGGTTTCTTTCGATGAAGGAGATCTCACAGCCTGCTCTGAAGAATGTGATGGATGATACCATTCGTTTGATACCCGAAAAATTCAAGAATACTTACAGGCATTGGATGGAGAATGTCAGGGATTGGTGTATTTCTCGTCAATTGTGGTGGGGTCATCAGATCCCGGCCTGGTATACCGGGGATGGGCAGGTGTTTGTGGCTGAAACCGCCGAGGAAGCCCTTGAGGAAGCCAGGAAGGAGACCGGGAATCCCGATCTAAAAATGGAGGACCTGACCCAGGATGAGGACGTGTTGGATACATGGTTCTCCTCATGGTTATGGCCGATCACCTGTTTTGAAGGTTTTACAAAACCCGAAAACGAAGATATCAAGTACTATTATCCCACCAACATTTTGGTTACTGCTCCGGAGATCCTGTTCTTCTGGGTGGCCAGAATGATCATTTCCGGATATGAGTACATGGGAGATAAACCTTTCGGCGACGTATATCTGCATGGTATCGTACGAGATAAGCAAAGGAGAAAGATGTCAAAGTCGCTTGGCAACTCTCCGGAGCCTCTTGATCTGGTTAAGGATTTTGGTGCTGATGGGGTCCGGGTAGGTATGCTCCTGAGTTCGCCAGCCGGAAATGACCTGTTGTTTGATGAAAAACTTGTCGAGCAGGGAAGGAACTTCACCAATAAGATCTGGAATGCATTTCGCCTTGTAAACGGTTGGAGTTCTGATAATTCCAAAGAATATGAGCACGAGGTGGCTTGTACTTGGATGGAATCCAGGATCAATGAAACCCTCAACGAGGTAGAAGATCATTTTTCAAAGTACAGGATCTCCGATGCGCTGATGTCGCTGTATAAGCTGACCTGGGATGACTTTTGCGGATGGTACCTCGAAATGATCAAGCCGCCAATGGGAGAGGGGGTTGATCAGAAGACATTGGGTAATACCAGGGAGTATTTCCGCACTATCCTTGGATTGCTCCATCCTTTTGTGCCCTTTATCACCGAGGAAATATGGCAATACCTGAAGGACAAAGGAGATGCCGAGCATATTATTGTGCAGGAATGGCCCAAAGCTGGTCAAGCGGATCAATCGATTCTGAAGGACACCGAGCAGGTTTTTAAGTACATCAGCTCGATCCGGGCATTCAAGAAGGATAAAAATGTTCCTTCAGGTGAGGAATTGACCCTTTTCCTGAGTGCACAGAATGGGACTTCTTACGAGAAATTCTCTCCTTACCTCAAAAGAATGGCCAAGGTATCGGACCTTCAATTCGGAGATGGTCCGGAGGGCTCGGTGAAGATCATGGTTGGAACTGATGCCCTGTATATCCCTTTTGAGGGCAAAATCGATAAGGAGGCTGAGACTGAGAGGATTCGTAAAGAGCTCGAACACCTGAACAAATTCAACAGTTCCATAGCCAAGAAGCTCAATAACGAGCGCTTCGTTGAAAATGCTCCCTCACATGTTGTGGAACTTGAAAAGAAGAAGCTTGAGGATTCCAGGATAAAGATCCATGCCCTGGAAGAGGAATTGGCGCAATTGGATTCCAAATGATCATCCCCTCGATCAGCGAGGCCAGAGAATTGGATCGGAGAACGATCGAGTTAGAACCCATTGCATCCATTGACCTGATGGAAAGGGCTTCAATGGCCTTTTCAAGTGCTTTTTTAGAACAATCCACTCGTTTTGAATCGATTCTGGTCTTTTGCGGACCGGGAAACAATGGCGGTGATGGATTGGCTATAGCCAGGATCCTTACGGAAAGAGGCTTAAACGTTGATATATCAACAGTTAATGCTGAAAAAGGATCTGATGATTTCAGGGTCAACCATGGCAGGCTTCCAAGTGAGGTGAAGGAGCATAGGATCAGAACTGAAGAAGATCTTCATACACTTCCTGATTATGACTGCGTGATCGATGCCTTGTTTGGCTCTGGCCTGAACAGAGCGGCTGAAGGCTTATTTCAAGCAGCAATTGACTGGATCAACGGATCGAGTGGATTTGTTGTGGCCGTTGATATTCCATCGGGGATGTTCGGCGATGAGCCAAATTCCCCGACCGATACCATAGTCCGGGCTGATAGGACCTACTCTTTTCAGTTTCCCAAGCTTGCACTTCTTCTTCCTCAGCAGGGCTCATATGCGGGAGAAGTACAGATTCTGGAAATAGGTATACTCCGGTCTGAGATCGGCAAGATATCTCCGAGGTATCAAAGCTTTGAAATATCGGACGCTAAAAAGATCTATAAAAGAAGAGAGGTCTTTTCCCATAAGGGCTCCTATGGCCATGGACTGCTGATCTCCGGATCAATTGGGAAGATGGGAGCCGCGGCACTGTCAGGAAAAGCCGCGCTTAGAAGTGGAATAGGACTTTTGAGCATTCATTCACCCAAGGTGGGAGTGCCGATCTTGCAGGAATCCCTGAATGAGGCCATGGTCTCGGAAGATATTGGAGAGCATTTCCTCCACGGTGTTCCTGATCTCAGTCCATATAAGGCCATTGCCATAGGTCCGGGCATCGGTACTTCGGAGGAAACCACCGAGATGTTCGGACTCTTCCTGAAAAAGGCAACCGTACCGCTGGTGATCGATGCGGATGCGTTGAATATTCTGGCCGCGAATCCTGAATTCCTCGACAACATTCCCAAGGACTCAATTCTAACACCACATCCTGGCGAATTTAGGAGATTAGTTGGTAATTGGAAAGACGATTATGAAAGACTGGAATTTCAACATGGGCTTGCCAGGGATCTTGAATGTTCCATCCTTGTGAAAGGGGCGAACAGCACTGTTTGCACAAGCGAGGGGCTTTTCTACTTTAATTCCTCGGGAAATCCCGGCATGGCCACGGCCGGAAGCGGAGACGTTTTGACAGGGATCATTCTCGGACTTCTGGGCCAGGGCTATAGTCCTTCCCAATCTTTATTGCTTGGGGTTTTTGTTCATGGGCATTCAGGAGACATCGCCGCCAAAGATCGTGGATACGAAGGTTTGATCGCCTCTGACATCGTTGAAAACCTTGGGTTGGCTTTCAAAGAGCTTTATTAATTACTGATCCCTTCCAGCTTAAAAAAGAACGCATATTCCAAAGCAACTTCCCTGAAGCGCTGAAATCTACCGGAGGCGCCACCATGACCTGCATCCATATTGGTGTACATGAGCAATTGATTGTCTCCCTTTTTCAGTTCCCTGAGTTTTGCCACCCATTTTGCCGGTTCCCAATATTGAACTTGACTATCATGTAAACCTGTGGTTACCAGTAGATTCGGATATTCTTTTTCCTCCACGTTATCATACGGGGAATAGCTGAGAATGTAGTCATAGTATTCCTTCTCACTGGGATCTCCCCATTCATCGTATTCTCCGGTAGTCAGAGGAATGGAATCATCAAGCATGGTTGTGACCACGTCCACAAAGGGAACCTGGGCTATCACTCCACGAAAAAGGTCAGGAGCCATATTCACAACTGCACCCATAAGCAAACCCCCGGCACTTCCACCTACCGCGTAAAGTCCTTTGGGTTTGGAAAAGCCTTGCTCAATCAACCCTTTTCCACAATCGATAAAATCCGTGAAAGTGTTTTTCTTTTTGAGCAGCTTTCCGTCTTCATACCACTGTCTTCCGTTTACCTGTCCTCCACGGACATGAGCAATGGCAAAAACAAAGCCCCTGTCGACTGTGGAAAGCCTTGCGGATTTGAAAATCGGATCGACCGTGGCGCCATAGGAGCCATAACCATACATCACACAGGGATTTTCACCTTTTTTAAAGAGGTCCTTCCTGTAAACCAATGAAACGGGAATTTCGACTCCATCCCTTGCCGTGATGTGTATCCTTTCGGTCTTGTAATCTCTCTTATCAAATCCGCCAAGCACGGGCATTTCCTTTTTGAGCTCCTTGACACGGGTTTCCATGTTGTAATCATAGGTCGACGGAGGTGTGGTTAGCGATGTGTAACTATATCGAAGGTTCACGGTGTCGAACTGCTCATTTACCGAAAGTCCTGATGTGTATACGCTTTCCCCAAAATCTAGGTAATGCTCCTGGTCCTTGACCAGATCCTGAATGAGAATTTCAGTCAGGCCGTTTTTTCTTTCCTCAACCGCAAGAAAGTCCTTAAAGATCTCAAGGTCTTCGATCAAAACATCTTCCCGATGAGCTATTCTTTCCTTCCAGTTTTCTTTCTGCGTAGCCTCAAGAGGGGTTTCCATCAATCTGAAATTCAAAGCATTCCAATTGGTCAGGACAAAGAATCTATCCTCATAATGATCGATGGAATATTCGTGATCCCTTTCCCTCTTCTGAAATAGCCTGAATTCTCCCTTGGGATTATCCGCTTCGAGTATTCTCATTTCGGTAGAGAGGGTCTGGTAAGAACTGATGATCAGAAATTTTTCTGATTTGGTTTTGGTCACATAGCATCCGAATGTTTCGTCATCCTCTTCAAAGACCAGTACGTCCCGGGAAGGATCTGATCCCAACTCATGCCGGTAGATCTGGTATGATCGGAGGGTTTGTTCATCCTGCTTGGAATAAAAGATCGTTTTGTTGTCGTTTGCCCAGCAAAAATTTCCGGTCACGTTTGGGATCACAGCGCCTATGGCTTCACCCGTTTTCTGATCCTTGAACCTGATCTCGAATATGCGTCTGCCTACGGTGTCTACGGAGAATGCTACCAATTTTTGATCCGGGCTGAAATCATATTCCTTCAGCGCAAAGTACTTGTATCCGACGGCCAGTTCATTTTCATCCAGGACCACTTCTTCATCGGCTTCCAATGAACCCTTTTTACGACAGATGATCGCGTACTCCTTGCCCTTTTCATATCTGTGATAATGGAGATATCCGTCTTTAGGGTAGGGCACGGATTGATCATCCTCCTTGATCCTCCCCTTGATCTCCTCGAAGAGGTCTTCCCTGAAGTCTTTGTAATCCTTCATGGCTTCATCGAGAAAACGGTTTTCCTCTTCCAGGTACTGAATGACCTCGGGATCCTCTCGCTGATTTAACCAATAATAATCGTCGATTCGGGTATGCCCGTGAACTTGAAGTTTCTTTGGGATTTTTTTGGCTTTGGGCGGCCTTAGTGACATCTTCAATGAATTAGGGGGGCGAATCTAAGAACAATTGACCAACCTGAGAATTCGGTCCGGAGTTTTACAAGATCGGTGCGAAGAGCCTCGCGAGTGAATATCCGAATCGCTTCAGAATGCCCCACTTTTTGACCTCATCAAGAGTCAGAATGGTGCAATATTTCTTGTCCAGTTCGAATTGCTCAACCAGCTTCATGGTGAAGTCTTTGTCATAGATAAAAGCATTCACTTCGAAGTTCATATCAAAGCTTCGCATGTCCATATTTGCCGTGCCGACCGATGAGAAGCTGTCATCGACTGTCATAGTCTTGGCATGGACGAAGCCCTTCTTGTACTGGTATATCTTAACTCCTGCCTTGAGCATTCCTTTGAAGAAGGATCTCATCGCCATACGTACCATTTTGGAATCGGACTGATAAGGGATAAGAAGCTCAACCCTGATCCCAGCCAGCGCAGCGGTTCTAAGACTGGTCCTGATACTTTCATTCGGAACGAAGTAGGGGGTGGTTATCTTGATACTCTCTTTGGCCTGGTTGATACCGGCAAAGAATGCCTGCATAATGCTCGACCAATCCGAATCAGGGCCCGAAGCGGCGACCTGCAGCGGAAGAAGTCTTTCTTTTCGTTTAATTTTTGGGAAATAGAATTCGTTGAATTCGAGATCCTCATCCGAACAAAACACCCAATCAAACAGAAAGTCAAGCTGAAGGGTCCAAACGCCGTTACCTTTGATCATGATATTCGTGTCCCTCCAGTATAGCCCACCCTCTATCTCATTGTCATATTTCCGGTCGATATTGATCCCTCCGGTAAACCCCGTGTGACCATCGATGACCAGTATTTTTCTGTGATTTCGGTAATTGATCCTGCTTCCAAAAAGTGGAAATCTGATCGGAAGAAAGGGTTTTACCTGAACGCCGGCATTTTTGAGTTTCGAGATCCCCTTTCTTGAAAGTCCGAGACTGCCCACCGCATCATAAATGAACCTTACCTCAAGCCCTTCCTCGGCCTTCATGCAAAGCAGTTCAATGAATTGATTTCCGATGGCGTCGTCCAGGAAGATGTAATATTCCAGATGAATATGGGATCTGGCCTTTTCAATTTCTTGGAGCATTCTGGGAAAAGATGCTTCGCCGTTGATCAGCAATTCAAGCTCGTTGTGCACCGCAAGCATGGAATAGCTCATATTTTTCAACAGATGGATAACCTTAGCATGGTTTTTTGCTTCCCATGGAAGATCTTCCGGAGAAACATATCCCTCAAGACTTTTCTTGTTGGCCACTTGCTGGAAAGATCCCTTGTCGGTGATCCTTTTGCGGTCGAACATTTTCTTTCGCCTCCAGTTTTGACCGAAGGTGAGGTAGATCACGATTCCAACGAAAGGGGCGAGGAAAAGGATCAGGAGAAATGCATAGGTCTTTTGTGGGTTTTTGTTCTCCATAAGGATCTGAAAAACAAGGATGGCGACCAGGACATAATTGATCCCGATTACCCAGGCAAGCTCTAATCCCTGCCATATTTTGGCCCAATCCCAGCCGAAAAGATCCATGGCTTGAAATTAAAGATCTAAGGTCACCGAATCAGAGAACGCACCAAGTTTAATTGGCGAAAACCATCTTTCTGCTCTTGGGTGTACAACCTAGTGGGCAAAGCTGACTTATGGGAAAGCCGATGACAATTTCGCGATATCACCTCCCTTAGAAGATCACATGTGGAGAATACGGGTTTGAGAAAAGTCCGGGGAAAAGGTGGTGCAAAAGATGCACAGAACCCTAAATACATGCATCATGAATAGGATTTAGAATATTAAAACATACCTAAATGACAGAAGAAGGTAAATACCAGTACCTTGTAGCCGAAAATTTGACTTGATTTTTTGATCTCCAATAAAAAAATTTGCGGCCGAATTTTGCAGCAAGGATAAAATTGCCTTAGATGGACATAGTAATTTCAAACCTCACGAAACGTTACGGCCCCCAAAGGGCGGTGGACAACATCTCTTTTGAGGTGAAGACCGGGGAGATCCTGGGTTTTCTGGGCCCCAATGGCGCCGGGAAATCCACCACCATGAAGATGATCACCGGGTACCTTGGGATCGAGGACGGGGATATCTCCATCGGAGGAAGTTCATTGACTGATTCCGATAAGAGCCTGAAAAGACACATAGGATACCTTCCTGAAAACAATCCGCTTTATCTGGATATGCCGGTGATCGACTACCTGATCTTTTGCGGGAACCTTCAAAATATGAGCGATGCAGCCATTAAGGAGAGAGTTCCTGAAATGGTCAGACTTTGCGGTCTGAATGCCGAAAAGCATAAAAAGATCGGTGAGTTGTCCAAAGGATATCGCCAGCGGGTTGGCTTGGCTCAGGCCATGATCCATGATCCTGAGATATTGATACTTGACGAGCCAACGACGGGGCTGGACCCTAATCAGATCGTTGAGATCAGAAGTCTGATCCGGGAAATGGGTAAGGAAAAAACGGTGGTCCTTTCCACACATATACTTCCTGAGGTAGAGGCAACCTGTGATCGAATATTGATCATCAACAGGGGTAAAATTGTTGCGGATGGAACAGCGGACAGCTTAAGGGACCAGGCCAAGGGGCAGATCTCTGTTAAATGCAGGATCGATGGAAATTCCACGGAGGTCAAGAACGGCCTGGCGGGCATCAAAGAGGTCACGGAGGTAAAAGAACTTGGAAGTGATTCTTTCCAGGTATCTTCTTCGTCCAATGATGCTCTGGCGGCCGATATCTTCAGGCTTTGCGCCAAAAGCAACTGGACCTTAACGGAGCTTGTTCCGAGTGAAACCAAGCTCGAAGACATATTCAGGGAATTAACGACCAGCCAATCATGAAACAGATTTGGACAATTACCAAAAGGGAGCTTGCTTCCTTCTTTGATTCCCTGATGGCCTATATTCTCATCGTGGCCTTTCTGGGATTCAGTGGATTTTTTACCTGGCTTTTTGGTGGTGATGTTTTCCTTGTGGGTCAGGCTAGCATGAGAAGCTTCTTCGGGATTGCATATTGGACGCTTTTCTTCTTTATCCCAGCCATCACCATGAGATCATTGGCTGAGGAAAAAAGAAGCGGAACGCTGGAGCTGCTGTTGACCAAGGACATCAGTGACCGTCAACTGGTCGTTGGAAAGTTCCTGGGAGCCTTTCTCCTCATTTGCATTTCGCTATCCTTCACTGTCATCTATGTCATTACCCTTGCCAACATCGGTAATCTAGACAACGGTGGTGTGATCTCCGGATATATTGGCTTGCTGTTGATGAGTGCCGCTTATATCAGCATAGGTATTTTCGCCAGCAGTGTGACCAACAACCAGATTGTGGCATTTCTTCTAGCCTTGCTGATATCGCTTTTTTTCCATTTGATCTTCGGGATGCTGGCGATGAATTCCACATCATTTATTGGGCAAATGTTCTCTTACCTCAGTCTCTCAAATCATTATGAAAGCATAACGCGTGGTGTTGTCGACAGTAAGGATATCGTGTATTTCCTATCCATAATCATCCTCGGTCTCCTCTTGGCTGAATTTTCACTTTCCAGAAGGAACCAAAGCAATTCATGACCATGAGCACAAAGAGTTTTTTGATTCCACTTTTGTTAGTGACGGGCATATTGATCCTGGCAAACCTTTTTAGCAGGGAGGTATTCTTTCGTATTGATCTCACTGAGGATAAACAATACACACTCTCCAAAGCGACAAGAGATATCCTTGAGGACCTGAATGATCCGGTGACGATCAAGGCTTATTTTTCTCAGGATCTGCCACCCGATATTGCCAGAACGAGAGATGATTTCAGAGATTTGCTGATCGAATACTCCAATATTTCTCGTGGTATGGTGGTCTACGAATTCATCAACCCAAACGAGAACGAGGAGAAGGAAAGGGAGGCCATGTCCGCTGGAATTCAACCCGTTTTTATCAATGTACGGGAAAAGGATCAGATGAAGCAGCAGAAGGCCTATCTGGGGGCGCAGATCTCGATGGGAGAGGGAACTGAGTCTATTCCTTTCATGGAACCGGGAGGCGGTATGGAATATGCCCTGACCACCTCTATTAAGAAGCTTGCTGTTGTAGACAAACCTTCCATCGGTTTTATCAGTGGCAACGGCCAACCCGACCTGTCTCAGCTTGCTGCCCTGAGGGTAGAGCTTGAAATTCTCTATAATGTGCAGCCGGTAGATCTGGCATCATATGATCCGGGCCAATCAATTTTTAAGACATTGGTGATGATCCGGCCGACCGATAGCATTCCGGCTGATCAGCTTGCAAAGCTTGATCAATATGTACAAGGTGGCGGAAACCTTGTGGTGGCTCTGAACAGAGTAGATGCCAATCTTCAGACGGCCAACGGCTCGGTACTCTCCACAGGTACCGAGGCATTTCTTGAAAAATATGGCATTTACGTATCACCATCTTTTGTTACGGATCAGAATTGCGGATCCGTTTCGGTTCAACAGCAACAGGGTTTTTTCACCTTTAACACCAATATTTCGTTCCCATTTTTGCCTATCATTTCTAAGTTCAAGGATCATCCGATCGGGAAGGGGCTTGAGGCCGTGATCCTCCAATTTGCGAGTCCGATCCAGTACAATGGTGATGGCAATGCCACCTGGACGGTTCTGGCTGAGAGCTCCAAGAAATCAGGCATCATTCCGGCACCTACCTATTTCGATATTCAAAAGCAATGGACCGATGCGGACTTCGCCATGGGTTCACAAACAGTTGCCGGACTGCTCGAAGGAAATACGAGTTCTGGTATTCCATATCGGATCGCTGTGATCAGCGATGGGGATTTTTGCATAAGTGGGGGAAGAGGACAGCAGGTCCAGGGTGACAATGTGAGTTTGATGGCTAACTCGATCGACTATTTGTCCGATGATACCGGTCTCATAAACCTCCGTACTCGGGGTGTTGTGAGTCGTCCCATCAAAGATATCGAGGAGGGAACCAAGACCCTGCTCAAGTATTTGAATTTTGGATTGCCTATTCTGCTGGTTATCCTCTATGGGGTACTCAGGGCACAAAGAAGAAGAGGTATTCGGATGAAAAGGTTAGAAGAGAACTATGGCTAGGAGATTCAACAACAAGGCCTTATTGGTCGCATTCGCTGTTCTGGTGGCTGCCTTTCTGGCTGTAAAGTTTTTTGGAAAAAGAAGTGCCGGAGGAAATTTTCCTGAATTTGTTGTAAACATGGATACCACTGGTGTCAATAGGATCCTGATGAACCCAAAAGCTGAAAAAGGTGCTACCCTTGAATTTAGCAAGGTCGATGGATCATGGAGGATCAAAAAAGGAGAGAAGGATATTCCTGCAGCGGAAGGAGTGGCTGAGAATATTATGTTTCAGATCTCTAACCTCAAGCCCACCAGGCTTGCGACTCGCAATGAGGAGAATTGGTCTCAATATGATCTCACGGATTCATTGGGAACAAGGGTGAGAATATACCGTGATGAAGAGCTTCTTGCCGATGTCATGGTGGGCAAGATCAGCTATAAGCAGTTGCCCGGTCCCCAGGGACAATTCGGAGGCCAGCCCAATATCACCGGAAACTCCTTTGTACGACTTACCGAGGCTAAAGAAGTCTATACCGTGACTGGTTTTCTTGGTGTTACGTTTAACAGGGATTTCAATTCATACAGGAATCAGACTTTTCTCAAGATCAACCAGGACAGCTTGACCGCATTGGAATTCATCTACCCGGCCGATACTGGTTTTGTGGTACAAAGGGTTGATTCGGTTTGGGCCATAGGCAGAATGCCAGCAGATCAGGATATCCTGAATAACTATGTGCGCACTATTTCGAACAAGCGTTTTAGCAACTTCAATGATGATTTTAAAGGTGATGCGGCTCCTGTATTTAGATTGATCATCAGCGAGAAAGGAACCGATCCTTTGACAATTCGGGCCTTTGATCTTGGTGGTGCAACCTGGATTCAGAATTCCTCATTGAACCCAGAAGGGATGTTTGAAGCCTCTAATGAAGAGGTTCAAAAGATCTTTCCTTCGAGCAAGTATCTCGGAATAGGCTCCTAAAATACCCTTTGAAGGGTATCTCCCTGTTCCTCCATCCCGCAAAAATTGGAATATCCCTGGTATGCTTCATATTCGATAGTCAGCCCGAAAAGAGATGTACTGACAGCTCCCTGAACGGTGCAGAGGTATTTGTTCTCAACGCCCGTTAATGTGGCTTATGGAGCATTTTTAAAGGTTTTTTGAGTATTGGCGATACTACTTTTACAACCAATCATGAATTGGATGAAAAAAATATTTCTCGCTTTTTCCTTTCTGCTTTTCGGTTTTTCCCAGAGCTCTTTTGCTCAGACCTATTGCACATCTACATTTAGTTTCCCCAGTTCCCTTTATACCAGTAATGTGACTTTTGGGGCCATAAACAACAATAGTGCGGGATCCGGTTATGCAGATTATACCAATTTATCCACTGTTGTTACTCCCGGAACCATTTATCCGATCTCGGCAACCATAACACCGGTATCCACATCTCCGGCTCATATAGGGGCATATTTTGATTGGAATCAGGATTTCGATTTTGATGATCCCGGAGAGTATTATTATCTGGGTTATAATGGAGCGGCCAGCTCTCCGGTGACTAT
>JANQHS010000190.1 GCA_028282565.1 Cytophagales bacterium
CCGGCATGACAATGGGAAATAGAAGGGCGATCAAAATGGATCTCATGGTGTTCAGGCAATAAGTTTCGTTCTAAACTTATTCAATTATCCGAAGAGATTCAGGGAAATCGTTTGTTTTAAGCCAAATGTTCAGGGTTGCAGAATAGCCCGGGAGATATTTTTCGGTCAGGCTTTCCAGGGTTCCATAGTCGATGGATGAAAGGGCGAAGAGCTCTTTCAAGAATTCGGAAAATTTTTCGTCACCCATTTTTGTCCAGAGATGATACAGGAAAAGACCCACCCGGTCCGAGAGGATGAAATAATCCTTGTAGAGGCCGATCTCATCAAATGAGATCTCAAGGATCGGTTTTTCCTGCGGAAGATCATTCCCCCGCCAATCCTTTCCGCTCTCCTTTTTTTTCAGATAAGAGGATTGTCTTTTGAGCATGATCTTCTTCAAATCGAATTCCTCCTTGCTTTCCGTTTGGTTCAATCCATAGAAATGGAAGAAACCCGGAAATCCCTCGATAACCAGGGCCGCCATGGGATCATTCCGGTCGATGGGAATATGGACATAGGGATGGACCAATTCATGGGCGATGGTCGACTTAGAATATAGCTCGGTTTCAAACTCGTCAAATACATCACCGCTGATTCCGATGACATTGTTGCTGGATATATTGCCGTATTCCGGCATTTGAACAATGTATAACGGATCGGTTTCTTGAACCGGCCTGAAGCTCCGGAAGTATATTTTTTTCAGGTTTTGGGCAAAATCGGTGATCTCTTGGGCCTTTTGATCATCCTCCAGATAATAGACCCATACATTCTGCCCGGATCTTTTTCGAAATGGCCTTGCTGTGATTTGTACATCATAAATCTCAAGCTCGGGGATCTTCCAGGCCGATATCTTCCGCTCGCCATCAACTTTCTCCATGATGGGTTTTCCGCCTACAACGACCTCGAGCTCAGCGGGGATATCAACAGTGATCTCATCAAAGTCAACTTTTATAATCTCCGGAACGGAAAAAAACGGGCACCAGAGCGAGTAACCTGCCGACCTGAGAAAGATCCCTTCCTTTTTATCTACCCTCATATAATCGGACAAGGATCTGGCCTGTGATGGGTTGAAGAATCCGGAATAATGGATCTCCAGTGAATTGGGATCAGCAAGAGCGGAATTGTCTATGCTGGTTTTCCGGCCTACCAGATTATAATTTTCCCAATAAAGGACCTTCTCTGACTCATATTCGATCTTCTTTCCACCGGAGAGTATTGAGTCGATCTTCAGCTCTCCATGCAACCAGAATTCGATCTTTTGATCCGGTGTCTCTGTGAATTCCACCTGTGTATTTCCCTGAACAAAGCGATCGTTGGAAACGGCATAACCCCACATCTGTGCTTCTTCCGGAAAGAACTTCAGGAAGACCCGGTAGGTAGCCTGGGCTTCTGCCATCGAAAAGAATGGCAAAATCGAAAGGAGTAGCGTTAAGGAGAATTTCATCGTTTTGGAAGATAGATGCTAGAACAGATGAGCTAAAGGAAAAATCCACAAACGGTTTTAAGCAGGTTCTATGGGAAAGTTATGTGTGGGTCGATCTGCTCGGCTTCCGAAAGAGGACAGTGATCAGAGTTGTTGAGGTAGCCTTGCGGACTGCTCTGCTTCATTCCTGCACCCAATGATGACCCAGGGTGTCCTTGAATGCGATGAGTCCTTTGTCAGTGTTGTAGTAAAGCCCCTTATCCGCACTGAAGTAAACATTGTAAAAGGTTCTGCCGAGGATCCGGACCGAGTCCCTGGGGGGTTGGTAGTACAAGACAAAGGAACTTGTGGGATCGACTGGCGAGACCTGTATTTCCAGAATGTTTCCCACATCTCCTCCATCGGGCAGGTCCCTGAATAGAAACATATTGTCAAAATCTTTTTCCTGGTTTGGGACCCTGCGAAAGGTCCTTAACCCTATACTGATTGTCATTCCAAGGTTTTGACCTGAATCCTGTTGAAGTTGCAGTTGCATTCCCTCCCAGGTATCGTAATACCACTCTGTGATCAGCTCGTTTTCCGCGCATTGCCGTCCGATATAATTCCATCCGGTATCATGGTAGGTATAAGAAGGACGCGGGTTTTTGATGAACTTGATCAGATTGTCCAGGGAGTCCGAAAAATAGAAATTGTCCTCATAGAACATCTGAAAGCTATCCGGGGAACCTGGATCAAGATATACGTTATTCAGGATGGTTGTATCGGTCGAACAGTTCCCAATGGGATCCTCATCATTGTTCTGACAGGAGATCAATGAGATGAAGGAAGCGATAAGAAGAGCTGGGATAAGGTTGTTGATCATGTCATTAAAACAGGTTTTCGATCACTAAATTATAGCAGATTGTCAATCTTATGAAATTGGCCGATCTTCAATGCGATAAACCGGCCTATGAATTTTTCTCCTACCCAACTCAACGAGCGCATCAGTTCACTCGACCTGCTCAGGGGCTTTGCTGTCCTGGGAATACTCATCATGAACATCCAGAGTTTCTCCATGCCCGGGGCTGCCTATATCAATCCCTTCGCCTATGGGGACATGAGCGGGGCCAATAAATGGGTCTGGATACTGAGCCATGTCTTTGCCGATCAGAAGTTCATGACCATTTTCTCCATCCTTTTCGGTGCGGGCATCATGCTTATGTGCAACAGGGCCGGGGCCAAGGGCATGAAGCCCGGGCCTATTCATTATCGGCGGAATTTCTGGCTGCTGCTCATCGGGCTGATCCATGCTTACCTGATCTGGTACGGGGATATCCTGGTGACCTATGCCTTATGTGGATTCCTGGCTTATCTCTTTAGAAAGATGAAGCCGAGAGCCCTGGTATTTACCGGGCTGTTGATCATTTCCATGCACACTTTGATCTATGCCTTATTTGGATTTTCCATGCCGGAATGGCCCGAGGAAGCTCGTGAGAATATTTTATCGATTTGGCTGCCTTCCGCCGAATCCATATCCGCAGAGATCGCTGCGATCACCGGAACTTTGTCCGAGCAATTGGAAGAGAACTTCCAGGGGGCTATGGCCCTGCAAACCTGGGTCTTCTTCCTTCAGACCTTCTGGCGTGCGACGGGCAATATGCTGATCGGTATGGCGCTCTTTAAGATGGGGGTGATCACGGGAGAGAAATCCTCGGACTATTACAAAAAAGGAGCCCTGGTCGGATCTCTGATAGGCTTTCCCATCATCATCTATGGGCTGATCAGGAATTTCCAGGCGGGTTTTAGCTGGGATTATTCCATGTATCTGGGCTCTCAATTCAATTATTGGGGCAGTTTGTTTGTGGCCTTTGCCTATATCTGCCTGGTCATGCTTTTTGCCAAAACGGATTCCTTTGCCGGCCTGAAGGAAAGATTCCAGGCCGTTGGTCAAATGGCCTTTAGCAATTATCTGAGCCAGTCGGTTATCTGTGTGCTGATCTTCTTTGGTATTGGCTTTGGACTTTTCGGCCAGGTGGAACGAACGACACAGATCCTGATCGTCCCGGTTATCTGGCTGCTGCAGTTTTTCTGGTCCCATGCCTGGCTGAGCAGATACCGATACGGCCCTATGGAATGGCTTTGGAGAACCCTGACCTATTGGAAGCCCCAGCCCATGCGGATTGAAAATTGATTTGTTTTTTGCGGTACTTATTGACTCCCTTTGCGCCTTGAAGCGTAGACAAGGTATCAAATGAAAGAGCTTTTGAGATCTTTGATCAGGGCACTGGCCCGCAATGACCTGACTTTCAAAATAGGGGAGTATGCGTTCAGACTTGGACTCCTTTTTAAAAGAGAGCGCTGGGAGTATGAGCAAAAACCGGATTATGATGCTATTTCGGAATTGCTCAGGAAAAGGGAGGTACTATTCGGCCCCTTCAAGGGATTGAAATATCCGGACCTGAAAGGATATGGAAGTACGGTTTATCCCAAGATGATAGGCAGCTATGAGGACCATCTTCATCCCGTGATCGAAAAGCTGATCAGCATGGATATTTCGGAATTGGTTTCGGTAGGGACCGCGGAAGGTTATTTCACCAATGGCTTTGCCATGCGATTGCCCGAACTCAGGGTGACTTCCTATGAGATCAACCCGATGGCCAGGCAATTCCAGAAGAAAATGGCCGGGCTGAACGGACTTGAGGATAGGATTGAAATTCGTGAATTATGCACCCCTGAAATTCTCGGGGAGATCGGTTTCCGGCGATCCGGCCTTCTGATCGTGGACTGTGAGGGCTGTGAAAAAACCCTCTTTTCCGGGCTCAATAAGGAAAATCTGAAAAGCTGGTACATCATTATCGAAACTCACTCCCGCATCGATATCGAGATCCCCATGGTGCTCAAAAAGCATTTTGCGGATTCCCACAAGATCGGGATACTTCATAGTGTGGATGATGGGATCAAGGCGGAGTTGAGCGAAAACCCCTTGCTGAAAGATCTGGATATCGGCACCAGGAGCAAACTCGTCGCCGAGAACCGGCTCAGCACCCAACAATACCTGATCCTTTCGCCGCTGAATGGAGTATCCCTGATCTGATTTCCCGGAAATCGCATCAATTCAGAAAAATGCCGCAGAGTTCATTGCTCTCCGCTCTTCGTCAGCCGCTCTCCACTCCCCACCCTGTCGAGGATCATTATAGGCCTTCAAGCTATCTCGACCGGCTTATCCATTAGTTCTACATGGAAGTTTATTTTGGCGTTGAGGGCTTTGAAAACCCTGATGATGGTCTCAAACCTGGCATCGGTAAGATGATTCTCAATTTTTGAGATCTGAGCCTTCTGG
>JANQHS010000260.1 GCA_028282565.1 Cytophagales bacterium
CTCATGGTGGCCAGCAGCCCTAGCGTTTCAACGCAAACCGGCTGGCCCATAGGCTTTTGGGCGGCTGAGTTGACGCATCCCCTCTTTGTTTTCCAGGAGGCGGGATATGAAGTTGAGCTGGCATCTACCGAAGGCGGAGAGATCAAAATGGACGCATATTCCGACCCTCGTGATCCGAGTGGCTATTCTGCATCCGATGTGATCTCCCTGGGCTATCTGCAACAACCCTGGTTCCTGGAGTTGCTCAGCAGCACCAAGAGCATCAACGATATCGATCCGGAGAATTATGATGCGATCTTTCTCGTAGGAGGTCAGGGGCCGATGTATACTTTCAGAGGAAACCGGGATCTGGAAAAGTTATTCGCAAGCTTCTACGAAACCGGTAAACCCAGCTCAGCCGTATGTCATTCCACAACCCTCCTTCTTGAAGCGAAGGGAAGTGATGGAGAACTCCTCGTAAAGGGAAAAAAATGGACCGGTTTTGCAAATGCCGAAGAGGATTTCGCCGACCAGGCCGTAGGTCAAAAAATTCAACCCTATAGAATAGAGGATGAAGCAAAGAAGATCTCCGGAACCAACTTTGTCGTTGCCGATCCTTTTTCATCATTCGCCATTGCCGATGGCAACCTGATCACAGGTCAGCAACAAAACTCCGGGGCTGCCGCAGCTCGCATGGTGGTTAGATATCTCGAACAAGGGAAGTGAGAAAACTTCCTATTGCAGCATTGATCGCCTGGATTCTTGCTTTGATCCCCATGCAGAAGAGCTGGGGGCAAAGCCTTGAATTCATGACCGGAACCGAAGGACTATTCCTGGATGCACAATGGCTTCGTCCTTTGGATAAATCGGCTAAGACAACCCTTTTTAGCAGGTCAAGGGCCTCGGCAGATTATCATCAGAATACCAACCTGTTTATGGGTGCATATTTGAACTACACCACCAAAACGGGTTTGGGTGGAACGATTTTAGGCCGTATTTCAAGTCTTGAGTCAGGGGCGGATGCAGGTATTCATTTTTTTAAGGCCTCAAAGAAAATGATGCTCTACGCATTGGCTTCATTGGCGCTGGATTCGGAATTGGGGTATTCCTGGTTTTCTATTTTCAGGTATACGCCCATGCTGGGCGAAAAATGGAAATTGTACACCAGCCTGGAATTATTTACGAATTTTCGGGAAAACAAGCACTTTGCAAGTGTTCAAAGAATCAGACTGGGATTGGATATGAACGGAAACCAATTCGGTTTGGCGATCAACCTGTTAGGTGTTGGAGAAAACTATGACCCGACTGAAAGTAACCCGGGTGTCTTTATCAGAAAACAATTTTGAAATGAAAATAGCAATTATCGGGAGTGGAAATGTGGGTGGTACTTTGGCTTGGAAATGGGCCGATAAAGGACATCAGATTTTCATTGGAACCAGGGACCAGAACAATTTCAAGGGACAAGGCCTACTTGAAAATGACAACATACGGGCTCAGAGCATTCCGGAGGCCGTGAGATCGGCGGAGGTGATCCTGATCGCTGTTCCCGCAACCATGGCTGTGGAGGTGACAAAATCACTTGGAGACACTTCGGGTAAGGTGATCATCGATTCGATGAATATGATCAACGGAAGAGGCCCGAAGGGATATCAGAACACGGCCGATGCCATCCTGGACCATACCACTACGAATGAACTCGCAAAATGCTTCAATACCACAGGATTCAACAACATGGAAAACCCCAGGTATGGCAATTTATCCCTGGATCTCTTCACCTGTGGAGATAGCAAGAAAGCAAAAAATACCGCTATTGTACTCGCAAAGGATGCCGGATTTGAAAACTGCTATGATATCGGAGGAAATGACAAGTTCTCGCTCATGGAGGAATTTGCCTGGTTCTGGATCAACTTGGCCATGGTGCAGGGCCAAGGAAGAGAGATCGGGTTTAAACTGCTGAAAAGGGATTGATCAGGCGCCTGGCTCTCCGTGTTTTTCAAGTGGATTGGGAAAATTATCCGACTCATCCTCTCCTGGCCGTACTGTCAGGCATTTAAAATCCTTTTCCACGATGAGTTTTAACACCCTCCCGTTTCCCAAAGGTAATTCGGCATTAAAACCCACACGATCATCCCTCTCCCAGCCCGAAAGCCAGTTGGTGGGTAATTCAACGCGGATCCTATGGTCCTGGAAAGTGGCCTGAGGAGAATCCAATTCTTGGTTAGCCCTTACCGAATAATCCAGGTCGTTGGAATCAAATCCGAATTCGGTTTTTTCGGAAACCAAACCCTCCGTTTCAAGTCGCCTTACCTCTGATTGAGATAATCTCAATCTGATGCTATTTCCAAAGATCCTGAGTTTCATGAGTAGATATTAAATCCGTCTTTTTTGATAAAACCATAAAGTTTAAGTCCGTGTTTACGAGCTAATTCCACCGAGAGGTTTGAAGGTGCTCCCACAGAAATGAATGCGGAGACTCCTGCCAAAACCGCCTTTTGTACAAGTTCAAACCCTCCCCGACCGCTGACGACCAGGATCTTTCCTTTCCAGGGGATGTCACCCTTCAACAGACTTGAACCAATCAGCTTGTCCACAGCATTATGTCTGCCAATATCCTCCTTGATATCGAGCAGCTCCCCCTCACTGCTAAAAAGTCCAGCGGCATGGATACCCCCTGTGACCTTGAAAAGGCTTTGACTTTCACGCAGTTTTTCTGGGAGATGAAGGATCATTTCATCGCTAAGCGAAAGTGGAGCAATGTCAAACCGGGCCTGCTGCTCCACAGCTTCAAGGGAACTTTTTCCGCATACACCGCAGGAAGAAGAGGTATAAAAATGCCTGTTCAGTTTTTCAAGATCCACTTCGACTTCAGGCCTAAGTTCCGCCCTCACCACATTTCCCTCTTCCTCGGGC
>JANQHS010000037.1 GCA_028282565.1 Cytophagales bacterium
GTATTCCTCAGCCTGACTTACATCCTCGGAATTTTCACGACGATAGAGTATGCCACCAAAGATGGCGGGATGAAGGGTTTTGACCCTGCCTCCAAACACCGAAGGATAAGAAGTCAGATCCTCTACAGGAGTCACCTCACATCCCTTGGATTCCAGAAAGCTTTGGGTTCCTCCCGTGGAATAGAATTTCACATTTAGGGATTTCAGCAGTGCGACGATCGCATCCAATCCGTCTTTATGGAAAACCGAGATCAGTGCTGAGTTGATTTGCTTTTCAGACATGGGGAAACTGTTCTTTAATGGTGTCTTTAATTACTTGTGGAAAGTGCTGATATTCCAGCTTATGAACCTCTTCCTGCAGCCTTTCGGCATCCCAGGAAGGATCCACCTGCAATTTGTATTGAGCGATGATCTTACCTTCATCGTATTCGGAATTGACATAATGCACTGTGATCCCCGATTCGTTTTCCTTGTTGCCGATCACCGCCTCATGTACAAAGGATCCGTACATTCCTTTGCCCCCGTATTTGGGCAAAAGAGCAGGATGAATATTGATAATACGATCTGAAAAAATATCGATGAGGAATTCCGGGATCAGCAGAAGGAAACCCGCCAGGATTACAAAATCTATCCTATGCGCGGAGAGCAATGTGACCATATACTCTTTATCCATGAATTGGTCTTTTCCAATGATCTCTATTGGAACTGAGAGGCGCTGGGCACGATTGATCACTCCGGCGTTCGATTTGTTGGTGACGATCAGGCAGACCTTCACCTTTGGGTCTTCCTTGAAAAAATGAATGATGTTTTCTGCGTTGCTACCCGACCCGGAGGCGAATATAGCCGTATTGACCGGGTCACCTAATTCTCTCATCCGAGGAAAATTATTGAAATAATTCCTGCGGCGAAAACCAATTTGGATATAAAACTCAACCTGCCGAATTCTTTTTTTGTGTCCGCCCTGGGCAGGGTGATCATGGAATAAAGTATGGTGGCAGAAATGAGTCCAAAAATGATCCAAATAGACAGGTTTTCAAGGTATATACCGAAGGCCATCAGTTGTAGAATGATGAGAGCACCGATGATTGTCAGGACTGTTTTGGTGTAGGGAAGGCCGTAAGCAATTGGAATGGTTCGATAACCTTCTTTTTCGTCTCCCTCGATATCCTGTAGGTCCTTGATGATCTCACGGAACATCATCATGCTAAAAGTGAGTCCGGCATACCAAAAGACAATCGGATAATTCCAGCCATAATGCAAGGGAAGCATCATGATCGAAAGCGATCCAAGGAAGGAAACGATCAAATTCCCAAAGTAAGGATGCCGTTTGAAATTGGTGGAATAAAACCAGAGGAGAACCGAGGCAAGTATATTGACAGCAACCAAGCGCAAGGAGGCCAATGAAACAAGTGCTATTCCCATGCTGGTAAAGATCCAGTAAAAGACCAGGGCGGTTTTCTTGGTGATCTTGTTTCCTATGATCACCTCTTCCGGCTTATTGATCAAATCGATCTTTACATCGTGATAATCATTGATCAGGTAACCCCCAGCGGCGACCAATGCAGTTGAAAGGATCAGGGTGATGATATCCGAATCAAGGAGTTCCCTGATCGTCTGGGGAGTTCCGATCAAAAAGTACCAGGTAAAGAATTGACCCAGCCCCAGCAGGATCAAATTGTTGATCCGTATTGATCTTAGTACATGGAACCATACACCCAATACCCGCATGGATGCAATTTATGAGGATTTCGAGTTTGATCGGATTTAATACTTGGTTAACAACTTCCTAATCTCTGAAAAAATGAAGCTAAATTCTTCATATTCCATCTCGATTTAATTCATTAAAAGGGTCCGTTGAATTCAAAAAATTAACTGAGGGTTAAGAATGTTAATTCAGTGTTACTTCGACAATATTGCCCGATAAAATACTTAACAGATTGTTAACCTTCTCTAGAAGTGTACAAAACCCTTAAGTGACTGATTTGCAGAAAATTTTTTAAAAACAATTTCCATGAAGAAGTTAAACTTACTATTGTGGGGAGCATTACTAGGTGCCGCCCTATCCTTTACCGGTTGTAGTGACGATGATGATGATGGTAATAACGATCCCAATCCATCTGATGAAGTTCAGGTAACCGACAACATTACCAGCGATGTGACTTGGACAAGCAACAAGGTTTATGTCCTTACCAAAAGGATTGCTGTTGAAGCTGGAGCGACTCTTACCATCGAATGTGGGACACTGATCAAAGGTGAAGCCGGATCCGGTGCCAATGCCTCAGCTCTTGTGGTTGCCCAAGGAGCCAAGATCATGGCAATGGGAGAAGCTAATTGCCCCATCATTTTCACCTCTATCGCTGATGAGATCACCAGAGAGCAAGTTGCTGACGGAGATTACAGAAGTCCAAACCTTGACAATGACCTTAACGGCTTGTGGGGTGGTGTTCTTATCCTCGGTTATGCACCAATTTCAGTAGCCAGTAACGCTGATTTCGAGCAGATCGAAGGAATTCCCGCTTCTGATCCGAACGGACGCTACGGCGGTACCGATCCTGCTGACGATTCCGGAGTTTTTCAATATGTATCAATTCGTCATGGCGGATCTAACATCGGAGAAGGTAACGAGATCAACGGACTTACCCTCGGCGGTGTAGGTACCGGAACGAGCATTTCAAATGTTGAGATCGTTGCAAATCAGGATGATGGTATTGAGTGTTTTGGCGGAACTGTTTCTGCATCTAACATCCTTGTTTGGAATGTTGGAGATGATCAGTTCGATATGGACCAGGCCTATTCCGGAACCATCGACAACTTTATTGGAATTGCAGGAAGCGAGACCGATCACATGATGGAGCTTGATGGTCCGGAAGGAAGCAAGACCGGAACCTTCACGCTTCAAAATGGCTCCTTGAAGCTCTGGAATGAAGACGGAGAAGACGGTGGTGAGTATGCCGACCTAAGGGATGGCTGCCTTACTATCCTGAACGATATCTATATGTTCAACGGTTCAGAAGATTCAGATTTTGAGTTGGATGATGATGAAACTTCCGCTGCTTACAAGGCCGGTACGACTTCATTTTCTACACATGAGATCAATACCAGCCATCTTACCGCGGGAAATCTGCTTGTTGATAGTATCTACGTTGACAATTCAACGGCCGGAGGTGCTTTCATGGCCATCCCTGCAGATGCTAGCAATGTAACTTCTGCAGGAACAGGCGCTGACAAAGCTCCGTTCGTTAGCTGGACCTGGGCAGGTCAGGCTGGCGAGTTAGCTGACTTTTAGGTCAAATGACTAAGCTGGAATACCCGGGGAATGCCTCCGGGTATTCCTTTTTTTGGAACATATTGGAAGACAGAATTACGAAGAAGTTTCCTACCACCTCCTTTAACAAACCGATGGAAAGAATCCACTTTCTCAAATCAATAGCTATGTCCCTTTTCCTGATGGTCGGGATCAGCTCAACCATTTTTGCTCAAAAAGGTACGATCAGAGGGGTTGCCATAGATGAAGCTACGGGAGAGCCAATGTACGGCGTAACCGTGGTGATTGCAGGTACTACGAATGGCTCGATCACTGATTTTGACGGGAATTTTCAGATCCAGGCTGACCCGGGAGTCTATGACATTCAGGCTTCATTTATATCGTTTGTTTCTGTAACCATAACAGGAGTAGAGGTTAAATCCGGAGAGGTGACCATTCTTGATCAGATCGGTATGGCAGAGGATGTCCAGCAATTGGAAGAAGTTGTTGTGACCGCCGAAGTTCTCAGATCATCTGAGGAAGGCATTCAAACCATGAAGAGAAGATCCGCCAATGTAATGGACGGTATTTCAGCGGCCAGCTTTCGAAAGATCGGTGATTCTGATGCAGCTTCTGCCATGAAAAGGGTTACAGGGGTTTCAGTAGAAGGTGGAAAATATGTTTTTGTGCGGGGATTGGGTGACCGCTATACCAAAACCACACTGAATGGAATGGACGTTCCCGGCCTGGATCCGGATAGGAATACCATCCAGATGGATATTTTCCCTACAAATGTCATCGAAAATATTATGGTTTCGAAATCCTTTACCTCGGATCTACCAGCGGATTTTACCGGGGGAATAGTCAATATTGAAACGCAGGATTTCCCATTGGACAAATCGATGAAGCTCAGCCTTGGATTGGGATACAATCCCACCATGCACTTCAATAGTGAGTATGTAGATTATGAAGGCGGAGCGACGGATTTCCTTGGCTTTGATGATGGGACCAGAAAGATCCCAACGGACAGATCTACAGATATACCTCAGTATCCTGATGCCCTGTCGGATCAGGGAGCACCGGGAAGCCCAGGTGGACCTGACTATCAGGAATACCAGGAGCATCTTAGAGGATTTAACAAAACGATGGGTCCTGACAGGCAGACCAGTTTTATGAACTACTCACTTGGCTATTCCTTTGGAAACCAAGTCACCAAAGAAAACGGAACTGTGGTTGGGTATAATCTGGCACTAACTTATAGGAACGAAACCCAATTTTTCAGAGATGCGGAATTCAACCTCTGGGGAAAGGATCAGACCAATACTGAGATCTACGAATTGCAACCCTTGACCCTGTCCAAGGGAGATCTTGGTGTAAACAATGTATTGTGGGGAGCCATGTTGGGTGTTTCCCAGAAAAAAAGGCTATCCAAATACAGGATCAATTTGCTTCATCTGCAAAATGGCGAATCTCAATCGGGTGTCTTTGATTTTTCAAGTACCAACCTGGGAACAAATTTTACGGCGGACCAATACAATCTTCAGTACGGTCAAAGGAGCCTTAGTAACCTCCTGATCAATGGAGTTCATCATAGTGAGGATATGCGTTGGATCATTGATTGGAAGGTCTCTCCAACAATATCGACCATCTACGATCCGGATATACGTTTCATGAGATTTCGTACAGATGTTCCCAATTATCCCGTATCGACGGAGGTTGGTTTGCCGGAAAGGATCTGGAGATATCTTTTTGAGTACAATATTTCCGGAAAGGTTGATATTACAAGAAGCCACATGGTCAATGGCAAGGATGCCAAACTGCGGTTTGGAATGTTGAGCACGTACAAGAGCAGGGATTACGAAATTCAGAGCTTCCAATTCTCGGTAGGAGACACGGAGTTTAACGGAGATCCAAACGAGCTTTTATTGGACTCCAACCTGTATACCAATTCCAATGTGAACGGCGTGAGGCATAATCCGACCTTCATTCCCAGCAACCCCAACAAGTTCGAATCCAATGTGATCAACGTCGGGGCCTATGCTTCCGAGGAATTCAACCTCACGGGAAGGTTAAAGACGATCCTGGGATTGAGGATGGAGTACTATTCCCAGAGATATACCGGTCAAAACCAAACAGGAACCATCATCTTGGATAACGACAATGTTCTGGAAAACTTCAATTTATTCCCCTCTCTGAACCTGATATACGCGCTTACCCCCAAGCAAAACCTGAGGTTCTCCTATTCCAGAACAATTGCCAGGCCTTCATTCAAGGAATTGTCCTATGCTGAGATCCTGGACCCGATCACCGGACGCACATTTATCGGAGGATTATTTGAAGACATTGACCCCAGTACCGGCATCGTTCTGTGGGATGGAAATCTTCAGTCTTCCCATATCAATAATCTTGATCTGAGGTGGGAGATCTTTTGGAAAAGGGCTCAAACCCTTTCTTTTTCGGTATTCTATAAGGATTTTACCAATCCCATTGAAATCGTTCAATTCGTTCAGGATCCCAACAGTTTCCAGCCAAGGAACGTGGGGGATGCCACTGTGGTTGGTGTCGAACTTGAATTCAGACAAAGCCTGGAGCCAATAACCTCAAGCCTTAGGAACATCTTCGTGATCGGAAACTTTACCCTGAACAGGTCCGAAATAAAGATGTCCGAATCGGAATATAATTCCAGAAAACTCAGTGCCCGTGTTGGCGAGGAGGTGAAAGATACCAGGCCTATGGCCGGACAATCCCCATACCTGATCAATGTTGGGCTCGCTTATGAATCTACAAACGGTAATTTTGATGCGGGCTTGTTCTACAATGTTCAAGGTGAGACCCTGGTATTTGTAGGATTTGCCAATAGGACCGACGTTTATGCGGTTCCATTCAATAGTTTGAACTTTACCGCCAACTATAAATTCGGGGAGAGAAATCGCTATTCTTTGGGCATGAAGGTGACCAATATTTTGGATGACCTCAAAGAAAAGATCCAAAAGAACTACAATGCGCAGGACCAGATCTTCACCCGACTAAGACCAGCCACGGAGGTGAGCCTCAGGTTTAGCTATAACTTCTTCTAGACAACATAATATTCCTAATCAGGCCTCTTATGGGGCCTTTTTTTTGCAACCCTTTTGGATTTCATTTGTCTTTAGGAAAAATCAATTGAAATGAAACCAATCGTCAGTACATTCTCCCTCGTTTTTCTGCTCTTCGTTCAGTGTGGTATAGCTCAGAAACAGGTCAAAGGATCGGGTAATGTAGCCACGGAAACGCGTGAACTGTCTTCATTTAACGAACTTAGGGTGGGAGGCGCCTTTGAAGTCCTTGTGAAAAAGGGATCGAGTAACTCTGCCTTACTTGAAATGGATGATAACCTTCTTGAACTGGTTGAGACGGATGTCTCCGGGAAAATGCTAAGGATCAGGACTAAAAACGGATATAACCTGAACAATACAACCAAACTGAAGATCACCATCACTTACACCAATATCAATCATATCGAAGTGAGCGGAGCCTGCAACCTCTCATCGGAAGGGACCATAGAGTCCGATGATATGATCTGTGAACTCTCAGGAGCAGGGAGCATGGAATTGGAGGTGAGAAGCAAAAGATTTAGTGCAGATATATCCGGGGCCGGGAATATGGAGATCCAGGGAGAAACATCTTTTCAGAAGCTGGACCTGAGCGGCGCATCATCTTACAAGGCCTATAATTTCAGATCTTCGGAAAGCGTCGTCCATGCGAGCGGGGCTTCCTCGGCAAGAATCAATGTTTCCGGCAAACTGGATGCGCATGTAAGTGGAGCCTCTTCTATCAGGTATAAGGGCAAGCCATCCGATAAGGATTTTCATAAATCAGGAGCTGCTTCCATAGAGGGAATCGATTGAGATCAGGCTAAATTTTTCCGAGAATTTCAATGGCCTAATGGTCTGAGATTTTCGGGTTTTTTTGCCCATTAAACTTGAATTACTCCGTTTATAATGGAGTAATTTTTGTTTTCAGCCCTTTGCTTCTTTCCTTCATGTTTCATGAAGAAAAGAACCGCCTATTTTTTAACCCAGCTAGTGGTGATTTTGCTGTGGGTGACCCTGACCCTCGTGATATCCTATCTCGATGGACAGGTCAGGCTGGATGCGGTTCTTGATGCCCTGATCTATATCTCGTTTTTTGTGGGTCTTACCCACCTGTTCAGGGAGATCCTCATCCGCAAGGATTTCTTCCAATACCCGATCGGAAGGCTGATCTTCATTGTCATTTCCTGCTGTATCCTTTTCGCCCTGGCCATGTATCCTTTTACGTCATTGGTATCGGTAGGCCTGGGGATACTGTCATGGACCGAGGTCTTCAATCTTACCCATTTCGTGATCCAGGTCCTGGCAAATATGATGCTATTCGTTGGATGGTCTCTGTTCTATTTCTCGTTTCATTTTTTCAGATCCTACCAACAGAGTCTCAAGTTCGAAGCGTTCAAAATTGAAGCAGAGCTCAATCACCTAAAAAGTCAGCTCAACCCGCACTTTCTTTTTAATTCTCTCAACTCGGTTCGGGCCCTGATCGATGAGGATCCGAAAAAAGCCAAGAATGCCATCACTCAGTTAAGCGGACTTCTGCGAAAAGGGCTTGAAACCGGGAAGCAAAAATTGATTCCCTTTTCTGAGGAGCTTTCCACCGTAAGGGATTACCTAGAGCTTGAGTCCATCAGATATGAGGAACGCCTTAGTGTCAGTCTTGACTGCCCGGGGGAAACCCACAGCTCCAAAGTCCCGCCGCTATTGGTTCAGACCCTTGTCGAAAACGGGATAAAGCATGGGATCTCAAAACTGAAATCGGGTGGAAGGATCGAACTGAAATCCTCCATAACCTCCGATGGTGAATTGATCATAGAAATACTGAATTCGGGCTCTTTGAACAACGCCTTGAATAGCTTTCAGAAGAGAGGTTATGGCTTGAGAAATTCGAGGAAAAGGCTTGAGCTATTATTTGACGACAGGGCTTCATTGAACATAAGAAATGGTGAAAAGAATACGGTAAGAACCACACTAAGAATTCCACAAAAACAAAATGCATGAAAACTTTAATTGTAGATGATGAACGACTTGCAAGGCAGGAACTTAAAAACCTCCTGAACGCCGTCGATGATATAGAGATCATAGGAGAGGCGGTCAATGCGGATGAAGCCGTACAGATCATTGAGGATCAAAAGCCGGAACTTGTGTTCCTGGACATACAGATGCCCGGTAAGGACGGGTTCGAGCTTCTTGAAGAATTGACCTTCGTTCCAAAAGTGGTTTTTGTGACTGCCTATGATGAATACGCGATCAAGGCATTTGAGGTCAATGCATTCGATTACCTGGTAAAACCCGTCAGCACCGACAGGCTGATCGAGGCCATCAATAAGGTCAAGGAGAGTATAGAGTTGGATCTTCAAAAGCAGGGTAAAAAGGAGGCTTCTGCCGAACTTACCGGAGAAGATCAGGTGTTTCTCAAGGATGGAGATAAGTGCTGGTTCGTGGCCTTAAAAGACATCAGAATGTTTGAGTCTGACGGTAACTATGTGAAGGTCTATTTCCATAAGTTCAGGCCTCTGATCCATAAATCCCTGAATTCCCTTGAAGAAAAACTTGATAAACGGGAGTTCTTCAGGGCCTCCAGAAAATATATCATCAATTTGAAATGGGTGGAAGGGATAGAGAGTTGGTTCAACGGAGGCTTGATGGTCACTTTGAAAGGGGGTGAGCGCCTTGAGATCTCCAGGAGGCAGGCTGTGAAATTCAAGGAGATGATGAGCCTTTAGTCAAAATCCTTGTACCATTTTCTGGTACCGAGCATGATCATGGGAAGGTCCGCACTGCTGTCCCCCAATGTCCAGACTTCATCGTAATCGGCGGGTGAGTATCTCTCCAGAATTGCTTTGACCTTTTCTTCTCCCTTGCAGTTTTCGCCTTCAAGTCGGCCTGTGAACATGTCTTCTTTGTATTCGAGTCTGCTTGAGATGAATTCCATTCCAATTTCCCTGGCCAAAGCCCCAACCCAGAGCTCAGGTGAGGCTGAAACAATTGCGCAAACACCACCTTTGGATTGAACGTATTTGATCTTATCCATGACATTTTTCCTGATCCTGGACAAGAGGATCTTGTTGACAAAGGATTGGGCCGTGCTCATCATATTTTCTTTTCTTCGATCGGAAATGAAGACTCCCAGGATTTGGCCTTTTGCCTTCTTGGTACTTCTGATCCCGAGTTTCCACGTGAGGAGTATGGGCATGGCCTGTATGCCTTTAAATAGAAAGGCCGGGAATGATCCGGAAACAAACCTCAGAAACAGGATATAAGAATCTCCTTTGATCAATGTGCCGTCGAGGTCTGTCAGTAGTAGGATCCTTTCTTGCACCTGTCTAGATCTTTAGTTTTTTGAAGATGAACTCGGGAATATTTCTGATAACCATCATCACCCAAAACCAAATCGGCCCTACATAGAATCTTTCCTTTCCGGCCATTGATTTTTCAACAATTTGTCTGGCGGCACCCTCGGGACTTGTGGTTAAAAAGCCCGGTGTTTTCTCCTGAAGCATCCTGGTTTTGATATAACCCGGGATCACAGTAACAAATCTCAGTTTCGTTCCGGCAAAATAATGCCTGTAACCATCAATCAGGGTGGTTAATCCTTTCTTGGCGGCTCCATAAAAGAAATTCCCTTGCCTACCTCTCTCCCCGGCAACCGAAGAGATCCCCACGATGGTACCGCCTTTCTTTTCCATTTGGTTTGCCAGTCCGTGGATCAATGGTGTCAGGCCTGAAAAATTGGATCGGATGATCCTGTCCATCTCTGCCTCATCCTTTAAAGCTAGTTGGTGATCTCCCAGATAACCCGTGCAGATATAAACCAGATCAGGTACTGGCTCTAACTCGTTGATAAGCTCCCATGAACTCCCGGGGTCCAATGCTTCGAATTCCAGGATACTCACTCCCTGTTTTGACCCGAAAGCGGACTCCAGTTTTTCCTTTCCCTCATGAGATCGATAGGTCAGTTGGAGTTCGCAGCCTTTCTGACTTAAAACCCTGGCTATTTCCATGCCCAGATCCGAGGAGGCACTGATCACTAATGCTGTCATTTTATTTTTAGTCTTTGGGCCAGATTGGAATTAAATGGAAGGTGCTGAATAAAACTGCTGAAGGCTACATGTTCCGGATAGCCGACCCTCAAATAATCTGCCTCCATTCTGGCATCTTTGGCCAGGTAGACCCGTCCGCCCATTTCATGAACCATCTTGTCCACATTGTTGAGTTTGCGCTTTGCTGACTGACTTACCGGAAAGTCCAGCGCCAGGGTATAGCCTTCAATGGGAAAAGACATATATCCCCGACCTCTCCCAAGTTTTTTTAGCACCGTCAAAAATGAAGAGATCCCTTCTTTTTGAAGCTTGCGTAGAACTCTTTCAACCCCCTGAACCCCTGATTGGCTTGGGATTACGAACTGGTATTGAAAGAATCCTCGTTTTCCATATGCCCTGTTCCAATTTAGGATCTTATCCAGGGGGTAAAAAAAGCTGTCAAGATCGACAAGAGATCTTTCCGAAGAAAAGGAGTAGTACAATTGGTTGAAAACCCTGTTGGAAAACGAATTCAGCAAAAAGGATGGGGCATGAAAGGGAACGTTAAGTTTTTTTCGTGGCGACCAGTTCAAACCTCTCATTTTTTCCGCCACATGATCTTCGCTTGCATGCTCGCCAAGGTAAAGTATACCTCTGCCAAAATTTGATCCGGATGCCAGCGAATCCAGCCAGGCCACACTATAGGTTGAATTTTCATGACTTTCAAACAGATCAAGCAGCTGATTCAGGCTTCGGGACTTCAAGACCTGTTGTTTTATCCATTTGGTCCGGATCCTTTTCAGCCTGATTTTGGCACTCATAATAATGCCGGTCAGACCCATACCTCCGCAAGTCCAATTGAAGAGTTCGGAATTCTCATCCGCGGAACAAAGGACTACCCCTTTTTCCGGAGTCCAGATCTCAATTTCCTCTACAAAATTGGATATGGTCCCGTCGATGTGATGGTTTTTACCATGTACATCCGCGGCGATCATTCCACCTACCGTTACGTATTTCGTTCCCGGTGTGACAGGAAGGAAGTATCCCTTGGGTAAGGAATATTGGATGATCTCCAAAAGACTTGTTCCGGATCTGACATGGATGATCCCTTCCTCCGAAAGGTCCATAATGCCTTCTTCGGAATCCATATTCAGTATTCTTTTGAACAGGGAGGCATCACCATAACTTCTGCCCAAACCCCTGGCAATGAATTCCATATCCTTCCAATCCCGCTTCCAGGATTCGGATGATGCTTTGACCTCCGCTTCTACTTTTGGATAATTGCCCCAGTTTGAAACCAACATAGCTCTCAATACAGGATCCAGAAATTCAGAAGCAACCATCCAACTACACAAAAGATGATGACCTTATCCTGCAGTAAGGCAAGTACAGGTTGCCCTCCCTTATTTTCCACAAGACTTCTTTGCAGGTATCTCAGAATCCCAAAAATCACAAATACCGAGGTCAGAATTTGAAATTCAGATTTCGAAGAATCCAATTGGTGATTCTGAGTGTACATGATATAAGCCAGGATCAGTACTGATGCCAGGACACCAAGCGTTGTGTTCAAGAATTCAAGATTGTATCCGGCAATTGATTTTCTTGTAGGCCCCTCCATCATCGATATGGTTAGATCAGACCTACGCTTTGCCAAGGCGAGGAACATGGCCAATAGAAAGATCATTAGGGATAACCAGGGTGAGATCGGAACCTCGGCCAGAAACCCGCCCCCATATATTCTGAACTCAAAGCCAAGTGCGATCATAAAAACATCAAGAAGGGGAATATTCTTTAGGCCGAATGAATAGAGCAGGTTTAGAATGAAATAAGAGAGGCAAATGATCCCAAAATTGAGATCAGTCCAGAATGATAACCCCAATCCACCTATAAGCATCAGCAAGGCGAAAACATATCCCTGTGTAATACCAATACTTCCCGCTGCGATCGGACGATTTTTCTTCTCCGGATGCTCACGGTCAAACTCAACATCCCTGATATCATTGATGGTATATACCGCGCTGCTCACCAATCCGAATCCGATAAATCCCAGCAGAAGATTCAACATGACCGACTGATCCATGATCACCTGGGCAAAGAATGCCGGGATGAATATGAATAGGTTCTTGACCCAATGGTTAATTCTTGCCTGCTTGATGTAGGAATTCAATATTTCTATTGATTAGTCAATGAATAGCCGGGAAATGATCTCATCGGATTGAAACCAGCCTTTCAGGGTTAATTTTAATCGATTCTTCTCAACCGTTCCCAGCGCATCCCTGATTAATTCTTCGATTTGCATCTCATTCTTTTTCATGAGGTTTGTTTCAAATTCCTTTTGAACGTAATCCAGATCAATCCCTTCCTTTTTTCTCAGACCTGTCATGATATACTCATTCAAATGATCTTTTTTGCTCAATAACTCAAATTCTTCCGGAATATTATCTTTTTCGATGCTCCTAATATATAGAGTGTTGTTCGCCACATTCCAGGTTCTCCTCTCTGTTAAATAGGAGTGGGCGGAGGGCCCGAAGCCTAAATACCTTTTTCTTTCCCAATAGCTGGAATTATGAATGGATCTGAACCCTTGTTGGGCATAGTTTGAAATTTCATAATGATCGTAACCCTTTTTGGATAGTTCTTCATGGACAGAAAGAAACTGTTCATAATACTTCTCTTCATCCAGGGATTTTAGGATCCCTGCTTTTTGAAGGTTGCCAAATTTGGTATTTGGTTCGATTGTCAGCGCATATGCGGAGATATGAGGAGCGGAAAAATCTGAAAAGATGCTGAGGTCATTCTTGAACTCTTCCTGACTTTGTTCCGAGGCGCCGAATATCAGGTCGAGGTTGTAATTCTCGATGCCCGATTCCCTGATGATCTCCACAGCCCTTTTTCCTTTTTCCGAATCATGCCCACGGTTGAACCATTTGAGTGTCCTGTTTGAAAACGACTGTAGCCCGATGCTCAAACGGTTGACCCCCATCTCCTTTAAGGCATGCAGGTACTGGATGGAACAGTGTTCGGGATTGGCTTCAAAAGTGATTTCAGGATCGGCAGCGATTGAATAAACGGTGAATACCTTTTCAAGTATTTTTTCAACCATTTCCGGATCGAGTATTGAGGGAGTGCCTCCACCAAAATAAATGGTGTCTATGGTTTCGTCAGCCAACCATTTTCTTTTTAGTGCGATCTCTTTGCCTATAGAACTTACCATGGGTCGAATTTGTGAGCTGTTCACCCTGAAGTGGAAGTCGCAGTAAGAACAGGCGCGTTCACAAAAAGGTATGTGGATATAAATTCCGGCCAACTGTTTTCCGAATCAAGTTCTAAATTTGTTTCTCGAGAAATCCCAAAAACTTGATCCAGCCTCCCTATTCATATTTTGATTTTGTTTTGCCATTCACCTGGGCATTTATCATTTCGGTTTTTGCTATTCCCTCAATCATTTTTGTAGCACACATCAAGAATCTTCTGGATGAGCCAAATGTAAGAACCGTTCACCATTCGCTTACGCCAAGGTTGGGTGGTGTGGCCATTTTTGCGGGCTTTACTTCGAGCCTCACGATTTTCGGCTCCCTCGATTTTGGAATTCAGTTTCTACTTGCCGGATGTATCATTTTGTTTTTTATCGGGATCAAGGATGACCTTGTCTCGGTCTCGGCATTTAAGAAGTTTTTCGTTCAGATCCTCGCCACGGGGATAGTCATGATCTTGGGAGATATTCGTATTACCAGCTTTCAGGGGATTTTCGGGATCCATGAGCTTGAGATCGGAGCCAGCTATGCTTTTACTTTCCTTGTGATCATGGGCATATCAAATTCGATCAACCTGATCGATGGCTTGGACGGGCTTGCCGGAACCATTCTCGTCATAGTGGCTTGTACCTTTGGACTGTTTATTCAATTTTTCGGGAGCCCGGAATTCCTGCCCTACAGCATGGTGGCCATTTGTTTGGTAGGAGCTATCATAGGGTTTTTGAGGTATAATTTTTACAATGCGGTTGTGTTCATGGGGGATACCGGCAGTCTTGTTTCCGGCCTGGTCGTCTCAGTGTTGGCGATCAAATTTATTGAGATGGCCAAAGTACCTGCCGGACCTTCAATGGCAGTCTGTGTTTTGATCGTGCCAATATTTGATACCTTAAGAGTGTTTTTTATTCGGATCGTGAAAGGTGTTTCTCCGTTTTCACCCGATAAAAACCATATTCATCACCAACTGTTGAAGATTGGATTGACACAGCTCCAAACGGTGTTTGCCTTGTCCCTGTTCAATCTGCTCATGATCTTCCTTTGTCATTGGCTTTCCCCGCTGGGCAATTCTTTCATGGTCCTTTTCATTGCCGGAATGTTCGTATCGGCAAATCTCTTGTTGGAATTCTTTGGAAGGGGAAAAAAGGCCATCGAATGAATTCCGGATTCGCGGCACTTTTCTGGTTGGTCATTCTTTTTCCCATGCTGGTGTTTTCAACAGGTAATGTGGAAACACGGAAATATGCTGGAAAGGGAGTCATAAATCTTGAGGGAAAGGAAAATGTGACCTTTGTTATCAAGGCCAAGGATTACCCGCTTGCCTTATTCGATGATCAGGACCTGATGATGGGATTTGTCCGTCATGGTGACTCGCTTGTATTATCTGCTTTAGAGCTGCAGGGAAGGAGTTCTCTGTCCTTTGTACCTGCATCAGAAAGGATTGGATATTGGGAACTGACCGAACAGGATGGAGTGCCTCCCGGAGGTAGGCCAATGTCGACGGAGGTTGGGTTGAAGAAAGAGAATGTCAAGCCCTATCTCCTTATGGCCTTTGTTTTCATAGCCATAGTTTTGGCGATTTTCAGGATCTTAAACAACTATAGTTTCTCTTATATCACGCTGCCGGTTTCTTCAATAGGGAAGATCTTTGTGTTTGATCAATTCTCCTCCGGTGTTTTCCCTTTGATCTTCCTTGGGATTTTTCTTGGTTTTAGCGCTTTACTCGGCTTCATCCTCGACCTGGTGCTTCCCGGAAAGTTTGAATTAGGACTTACGGGAGGAGGTTTTTTGGTGGGTCATCTTCCAACGAGTTTGTCCTTCTTCCTTTTGGCTATGGTTTTTGTGATCGTGAGGTTTTTGTTCTACAATTTTTTGTCTTATCTGGTGGGCTCGAAGGAATTGGGAAATTCTCTTTTCTCCTCAGCCCTGATACTGGGGACAATACTTTTGATCTTCCTTTCGATCCTGATCCTCTTGGTAGGTTTTCCATATTTTGTTTACCCTCTCACGAAAATTGTCCCTTTTATATTCACTATATTTGCAGCGCTTTTTGGAATTGGGATGCTATTGACCCATTTGAATTTGGGATCGGGTGTTCCGGTTTCGGTGCGGTTTTTCGGGATTGTCGCTATGGAGATCCTTCCAACAGTGTTAATTGTTAAAGTATTAATTGAAGGTTAAAATTTTAGGAGGAAATGAGCAGCGCGGAAGCAAAGATCATGAATGAAAGAAAGAAGGAAGTAAAGTCAATACTTGTCTCTCAACCTCAACCAACTAAGCCGGATTCCCCTTATCATAAGTTGTCGGAAAAATATGATCTGAAGATTGATTTTCGTCCGTTTATTGAAGTGAAAGGGATTCCTTTTAAAGAGTTCCGTAAAGGAAAAGTGGATATTCTCGATCATACGGCGATCATTTTCACCAGCCGTAATGCCATAGATCACTTCTTCAGGATCTGTAAGGAGGCGAGGATCGAGATGCCAGCTGACATGAAGTACTTTTGTATCTCGGAACAGACGGCCTATTACCTTCAGAAATATATCGTGCTGAGGAAAAGAAAGCTTTACACGGGTCATAAAACTGTTCAGGAGCTTACGGAGATACTGAGCAAACATGATGATGAAAAGTTTCTTTTTCCATGCTCCAACATCAGGAAAAATGATATTCCGGATTACCTGAAGAACAATGGTTTCGATTTTACCGAAGCCGTGATCTACGAAACCGTGGCCAGCGACCTATCTGATCTGGCAGATATCAAATATGATATCATCGCTTTTTTCAGTCCGTCAGGGATCAATTCTTTGTTCGTGAATTTCCCTGATTTCAAGCAGAATAATACGAGGATTGCTGCTTTTGGTCCGACCACTTCCAAGGCGGTGAAAGAAGCCGGTTTGGTACTTGATATTGAGGCACCATTGCCTGAAGCTCCGTCGATGACCGGAGCACTTGAGATGTATATAAAGGATGTTAACAAAACGAAGTAGGATTTCTTTTAATTCTATTTTTTTTTAAAGGGTTATTTATCCATAGTTTAGCGGCTTATTTTTTGCTGCATGAGGAACACTTTTAGTATGAAGAAGAATTTACTCCTTACTCTAACGGTTTTGATTTCAACGGTTTCGGTGGTTTGGAGTCAACAGGATCCGTTGTTCAGCCATTACATGTTCAACAAACTGTATTACAACCCTGCTTACGCGGGCGTCAACGGCGACATGGATTTCGGGTTAACATACCGGAATCAATGGGTCGGTTATCAATCAAGTTTCGACGATGGAGGAGCTCCCGGTACTGCTTTGGTCTCTGTTGCTTCTCCTGTGTACATCAAAAAGGTTGAAGCGGGGCTCGGTGGCTTATTGATGGTTGACCAGTTCGGCTTCACTCAGGATGTTCAATTTCATGTTACTCCTTCATACTACAGGGATCTTGGTCCTGGTAAAATTTCCTTTGGTTTAAAACTTGGTGGTATATACAAGACGGTAGACTTCTCGCAAGCCAGAGTGGTCGATCAAAATGACGAATTGATACCCCTGGGATCGGAAAGCAGGTTTGCTCCGGATCTCGGTTTGGGGATCTGGTATGAAGCACAAAGATTTTTTGGAGGATTTGGTGTTAATCACCTGATCCCTTCAGAGTTCGACTTCGGTGTAAGGGGAGTCGGCTCAAGTGCCGAGCCTGTCGCAGCGGCAACCAACTCATTGGTCCCACACTACAACCTGACCGGAGGTGTGAATATTGAAGCCTCTTATGAATTGAAGATCACCCCTTCTTTTATTGTGCAATCTGCCAACTTTGATCAGACGGTTTGGGAGCTGAATGTTATGGCATTCTATCAGGACCGTTTTTGGGGTGGAGTTTCTTACCGGAGTACCACGGATGTAGTCGCACTTGTTGGAATGGGCTTCATGGAAGACAATGTGTTGAGAGTGGGATTGGCATTTGATATCGGGCTTGACGCGGATAAGAACGAAGCTCTTCAGCCGGTGTCTCCCGAGATTTATGTCACCTATAAAATCCCGTCAGTAGGGGCCAGAAAGAAACCTATTGTCCGGACTCCCCGTTACAGGTTCTAGAATCGGATCGCTTTTCTGCCCTGTAAGGCAGATTTTGAATTTTTTTTAATTCAAATTAGCTTTGAGCTGGAGCAGTCCACAATTTTTGTCTTTAATTTGAGTTAGTAGAGTTGTTAAACGAATTGCTTTTTGATTGAACAGGTTTTTGCCGCTATGAAGAAAACACCCTTCCTTCACATAATCGGGATATTGCTGGTGTCGGCAATCTTTGCTGGTTGTAACAAGCTTGGTACTACCGATGATAACGGCCAGTTGGTCGGCGTTCCGGATCGTGACTCTTGGCAGATGATCACTCCCTATGGTATGGTCTATTGCCCTCCAGGTACTTTCCACATGGGACAAGCCGATGAGGACATTCCCAATACATTGATCAACCTGAACAAACAGGTTACCATCGGAGGATTTTACATCGATGATACCGAGATCACCAATAATGAGTACAGACAGTTCATTTATTCCATCATGGAAGATTCTCTCGA
>JANQHS010000345.1 GCA_028282565.1 Cytophagales bacterium
GGAATTCTGTATTCGGAAGAACCCGACAAATTGACCCGTGACAAAGAGTACATGAATTTTATGAAAGCTTTCTACCTGGAGTTTCCGGAGGACCATGAAGTCAAGGCCTTTTATATCCTTTCCTTGTTGGGCATTTTGAGAGATAATCAGGGAAATGAAAAGATCAGGATGGAAGCCGGCGCACTTTGCCAGGAGATCCTGGATCAAAACCCCGACCATCCGGGTGCGCTTCATTACCTGATCCACTCTATGGATGATCCGCTACATGCCCGCATTGCACTTAAGGCCGCGGACCGGTATTCCGTAGTGGCTCCGGAAGCGCATCATGCCAGACATATGCCCTCCCATATTTATGTCCAGCTTGGAATGTGGGATAAGGTGATCTCCTCAAATATCAGCGCTTGGAATGCCTCCCGTAAATGGGCAGACAGCAAAGACCTGGGGGTCACAAGCTACGACGATCATAGTTTGGCATGGATGACCTATGGATATGAACAAACCGGGCAGTTCGAGAAGGCCTTTGAAAACCTTCGCATTATTCAGGAAAACAACCGGGATACGGCATCAGGGTTCTCCAAAAGATATGAACTATCAATGCTTTGCAGGCTCTGGACTGAGGCTTCAAATAGCGATAGTCTTGAATTGAAGCTGAGCTTTGAAGATGTGAAAAGAGGCGGACGAATTTCATGGCAGTTTGTCAATGGTTGGGATGCGATCAGGAAAAAGGATGAATCCGGGTATCAAAGATCCATTCTGGCATTTGATGAACTCGAAGAAGAATATGGCCTCGAAGAAAGATCCTTTATGATCAGCCAGGTGCAGGAGCACCGACATGCACTAGAGGGATTGAAAGCCTATTCTGAAGGTGATATTGAAGGTTTCCATGCGTCATTCACCAAAGGCATACAAGTGGAGGAGTCATTGAATGCCCCCACCGGTCCACCTGATATGGTCAAGCCTATTCACGAGCTTTATGGAGAATTGCTGCTGGAGCTTGGAGATTACGAGGGAGCTCTGGACAATTTTTCCATTCAACTGCAGAGAACTCCAAACCGAAGCCCTTCGCAACTTGGCATGGCCAGGGCTTATCTGGGTCTTGGAGATCTCAAAAAATCAAAGGAGCATTACCAGGCTTTCGCCTTGAACTATAGCAATGCCAAGAACCATCCCTACTACGATGAAGCTAAGCGCTTCCTGATCGCAAATCCCGATTCACTGATGGCCATGAAATCGGTAAGCTTCAACTATATAGAACCCCAGGTTTACTATGATAAACGAATGCGCATAACCGACTGCCCCGTGCCAATGAATTGATCAATTTCGACAGCAAAGAATTCAGGCCCTACCGAACACAATCATAGGTATATGTGGTGACCACGAATTCATCGGCATAATAGCTTGTTCTTTTTGCCGGAAGCTTATTTTCATGGTATTCGTATTCATGCATGGCCTGAGTATAAAACTCCGGGCCGGAGGCATAAGAATATACTTCGACGACATTTTGCTGGAAAAAGGAGATGATATCATATAATGAGGGAGGATGCCCATAAAAAGGGTTCAAGCCGATCGTGTATTGATAACGATAGCTTTCAACCGAATTTGGATAAACATCATCAGTTCTGGTTCCGGTAAATGAAACAGGATTTCCAAACCTATCCGTTCTTACCTCAGAATTCGAGGACCCAAAATTCCAGGTTGAGAAGATTCGTGAAAGGTGGCCATTTTCGTATTCAAAGTTCCATTCAGACCGATCCGAAGCAGACCCTCCGGGAATAATATAGGTTGTGAGCTTTCCATTGCTGAATTCAAACTCGGCAATGATGTTTCTTTGAAAAAGAGAATCGTTTTTCCGAAAAGAATAGTCGGGATAGCCATCCTCATCGAAATGATACCAAACACCTGCACTGTCGGTGCTGCTGAGCGGATCAAAGTGAGTTCTGACCATCAAATTTCCCTCATATTGAAAATGGTTAAATGATGAATACACAAAGGAGCTATCGTAGCGGGAAAAGTGTCTGTTTTCTACACTCATGACCTTGCAGTCCGGACGCTGCAATTTAACAGGGGGACCTTGAGGTGCAAAAGGACTGAGATCGCTGTCATCGCAGCTGGCAAATACCAGGGTTAGGAGATAGAATATTACGATTCTTCGGCTCATGAAGACTCCGAAATTACCTTAATTATTTGGATCATCGAAGTTTTGAACAACTTGATCGAAATGGCTAGAAGGATAATTCCAAAGACCTTTCGAATGATGTTGAAGCCACCATTGCCCAGCTTTTTCTCAAGCCATTTGGCCGACTTGAGTACAATATAAACCCAGGCCAAATTCAGTAATATGCCTATAAAAATATTGGGTGTTTGAAATTCAGCCTTCAGAGAGATCAAAGTCGTTAAAGTTCCTGCGCCCGCTATTAAGGGGAAAGCCAGTGGTACCACGCTGGCCGAATCGGAGGCATCCGGATTATGCTTGAACAGCGTGATGCCGAGGACCATTTCAATACCCAATAAGAACATAATAAAGGCACCGGTGATCGCAAAGGATTCAACATCGATCCCGAAAAGGTTCAAAAGGTATTCGCCCAGGAAAAGAAAAGCGATCATGATCACCCCTGCCACGATGGTCGCTTTTCCCGAATAGATCTTTCCCGCCTTCTTCCTGAGGTCTACAATGATGGGAATGACACCAATGATGTCGATTACCGAAAACAGGATCAACGTTACCGATATGATCTCTTTGAAATTGAACATCTCTAATAGGATTTAAAAAGCCATCTCGCCAGGACCCGGTAGTTGACCTTGGCCCCGTGCATCAAAATTCCGATTCTGTATATTCTCGAACCCACCCAAATGGTAAATACGAATCCCATGATCAGAAGGGCCATGGAAAGAGCAAGTTCCCACCACTCAACCCCAAAAGGAATTCTGGCAACCATGATGATCGGTGAGGTCAGTGGGATCACCGAAAGCCAAAATGCCAATGGTCCCTGGGGGTTATTCAAAACCGGAGCCAGAGCAACAATTCCCAGGATCAGGGGAACAGTCAAGGGGAACATGAACTGTTGGGTATCTGTCTCAGCATCGGTAGCCGAGCCGATTGCTGCAAACAAGGCGGAATAAAGCAGATATCCGCCGAGGAAAAAGAACAGGAAACTGAACAAAAAGGTGAAAACCGGAAAATCCATGAGTGCGCTTAACCAGGGAAGATCCTTCATCTCGGCCATGCTCGGTTGCCCCGCTGCCATGTTTTCCTGGGGTAGATCTCCAACCGTAAATGAAAATCCAAGGGTAAAAAACAGGGTCCCAAGGCCAATCCAGATCAACAACTGGGTGAATCCCACCCCGGCAATCCCTAGCACCTTTCCCATCATCAGATCAAAGGGCTTCACTGAGGAAATAATGACCTCAACCACCCTACTGGTTTTTTCCTCGATAATTCCTCGCATGACCTGTGCGCTATAGATGAAAATAAACAGGTAGATCAGGAAGGCGGCCATATAGCCGATACCAAAAGATTCTCCGGCATGGCTTTCCTTTTCCTGGCTCCCCGATACATTGAAGGTTCTAAGTTGAATATTGGCTTCGAGGCTGTCCAGAAACCCCCTTGTCAGACCGGACTCTTTCAATCTCAGGTCCTTGATCCCACCCTCGATCTGTCGCTCAAGTTCTTTTACGAGATCCAGGGATGGGTTTTGCTCGGAAGAGAAT
>JANQHS010000357.1 GCA_028282565.1 Cytophagales bacterium
ATCCTCAGAGTCATTTTAGTAACAGCATTACAGGTCCTTGAGTGGCCTGTTCATTAACAACAGCAGCTAAAGCCCAAAAATAGATTTCTTCAACGAAAGGATAAGCAAGTCAAAAGGAAATTTGATCAGTGGGCTCAGATAATCATCTTTAAGAACAGAAGAATGTCTGTGAAAACAGTATTTGGACATTGATCTGACCGATCAGAATCGGATACAATCCATGTTATGGCGGATCAAATACCGGTCATGGACTGCTGATAGGAGGATGATTAGCTGATCACTTCATCCTTTTCTCTCAACTCTACAGACCTTGTGAACACACAGCCTTCGGAATCCATGGCTGAAACCTTGAAAACCCCTTTTGTGAGATTTTTGAAAACCTTCCCGGTCTGAAGCAGCCCGTCATCGATACGATAAAGGTATGGTGGTTTACCTCCTTTGACCCTGATCCTGAATGACCCATCCGACATACCAAAAGATGGATTGCTTTTGGTAAAAGACTCTATGACGATCCCGTCCTCATTTTCAACAAGCACCTCGAGAGAGTCAGCGTTTCCATGTTCGTCCGAGAGTATAAAAAGGTAACTCCCGGCTGAAAGATTGTCGAACAGACCGCTGTGGTTTTCCCCGAGTTGGGGTGAATGGAATTTGTAATGTCCGCTCCCTCCTTGGGCTACCAGAATGACATTTCCCTTGGATTCACCACAAGGAGTGCTCTCCATATAGCCCAGGGAAAGGATCAATTCCTTTTCAGGCGTTTTTTCAGGTGCGGACCAGCTTTCGCTTTTGCAGCCTTGAAAAAGAGTAATAAGACATAAAAGGATTACATAATGAAATCGCTTCATGGTTAGTGCTATTTTGTTCTTGGTTTCCCGTAAATCCAACTTCTCAGAATCAACCCGATTGTAAGGTAACAATTTCTTGGACTAATAAGCAATCACAATTGTTGCGAAAGGATCATAATTGTGTCATGAAATTATTGGAAGTTCGATCTTATATGATCATTCGTAGTACTGCATAACCAGGTAGGCATAGTTTTCAGGGTTCTTCAAGGCTTTTATGGGCCTCTCCTGGGCTGTCCTCAAGGCGGCTCTCCTCCAATACACCTTCCTATGAAAGGGCATGCCTGACTCATGGCCTATTTCATGCACAAAGGCCTTGCTTTTATGGACCGGTGACAAATACATGAATTGCGGGCAGCAATGAATGACTACCTTGCCCTTCGGAATGGTCCATGCATGCTTGCTCCATTTGCAATTGAAGGTTTTATCCGGTGACTGAAATATCAGGTGGGCCTTTTTCCCTTTCATGACCCTCTTCATTTTGCCAAGGCGCTTATTGGCAATTCGTATCTGCCTTGGTTCCTCCGCTCTTCCCAGCCACATCAAAAACCATTCATTTTCATTCCAGCGGCTCATTCTGACATCCCATTTCTCCTTTCCGCTGGCCTCGACATCCCAGATCAGGTTCATCTGTTTCCAGGTTCTTTCAAGAGCATGTAAAGCCTTTGAATAGGACTCCTGGACCTCCAGGATTTCCTGGTTATCATATCCGGCCTTGTTTTTAACGATAAAATCCACCTGGCTGGAAGCCCGGCCGGGCAACAACAGGAACACAAAAAAGGTTAATTGGAGGACCTTCAATCGACAGCGTTATTCTTCCAAAAAAATACCCAAATGGGCGGATTTGAAATTCTTTCGAATATCCTAATAATAAAATTTACTTGGGGTTGGTTCCCAAATATTTTGTGAAAACCTGTTCGGGATTCAAAGAAGGCCGCAGCAAAAAAATCCCTTTTTTTGCTGTTGAACTCCGGTGGGAGAAAAACGGTTTTTTGAACATGGAAGCAGTGCAATCGGAACAGATGCAGGAGAGAACATTCCCGACAACCCTTCATTGTGAAGGCTGCGTATCGAAAATCGAGCCATTGTTGAAGAATGAGGAGCGCGTCAAGGAATGGTCCGTGGACTTGAAGCCTGAGATCAAAACCCTGACTTTAAGGGGGGCGGGAATTACTCAGGATTTTGTGGAATCCGTGATCTCCAAAGCCGGTTATCACACATTGTCTTCGGAAAAGGCTTCCGGGTTTTGGACAGATCTCAAGGCCTGGAACAGAGCGGGTTTCAATACCCTGAACTGCCTGATCGGTTGCTCCATAGGAGATTTCGGGATGGTTTTTTTCCTTCAGGCCTTCTACCCTGCAACCCCTCTGATGGTACAAATGATCTTGGCGATAATAGCCGGCCTGATAACCTCTATATCATTGGAAACGACCATTTTGAGGTGGAGAGAAAGGTTTTCCTGGGCGTTTGCCTTGAAAACCGCCTTTGGAATGTCTTTCCTTTCAATGGTTGCCATGGAGATCGCAATGACCTCCACGGATTTTATGATCACAGGAGGAAAGGCTGCTTTTGCCGATCCGATGTACTGGCTGGCCCTGGTGCCTGCACTGGTGGTGGGATTCCTTACACCCTTGCCCTATAATTACTACAAACTCAAGAAATTCAACCAGGCTTGTCATTAAAAGAAAATCCCTGACCTTGCGAAGATCAGGGAAATATCAGGCCATGTTCAGGTTAGGTTAAAAGGACAAAAAATGAGCACAGAACAAACTGTGAAGGCCTTGATGATCCTAATATATTGAGCAGTCCTAATCGCTCAGACCGGATTTTGTGAAGCATAAGGGCATTTAGATGAATGCTCCCTTTCACTCGATAAATCAAGAATTATTGAAGAGCCTGCTTGTAGGTATCGATTGCCCTTTGACGTGCGAATTTATGATCCACGATAGGCTGAGGGTATTGATCGGAACCGAATTCCCGAACCCACTTTCTTATGTATTGATGGTCCGGATCAAACTTTTCCTGTTGTGCCGTCGGGTTAAAAACACGGAAATACGGAGCGGCATCACATCCCGAACCCGCGGCCCATTGCCAATTTCCATTGTTTGATGACAGTTCGTAATCCAAAAGCCTTTCGGCAAAATAGGCTTCTCCCCATCTCCAATCGATCAGGAGATGTTTGCATAGAAAGCTTGCGGTAATCATTCTTACCCGGTTGTGCATAAAACCCGTTTCATTGAGTTCTCTCATCCCGGCATCCACAAGCGGGTATCCGGTTTTTCCCAGACACCAAAGTTCAAACAGCTCCTTTGAGTTTTGCCATTTGACCTTGTCGTACTGAGGTTTGAATGACTTGGTAACCACCCGAGGGAAATGATAGAGTATCTGCATAAAGAACTCTCTCCAGATCAATTCATTGAGCAGGCCGGAGCTTGTTTCCTGAAATGTTGCTACAAGTTTTCTGATGCTGATGGTTCCAAACCTTAAATGGGGTCCCAGCCTTGTAGTTGAATCCTTGGAAGGTACGTCTCTGCTCTTTGCATAGCCTTCCAGCGTGTCGATTGAAAGATCAGGATCGGCCACATTTATCGAACCCGGTTCAAGGCCATACCTTTCGGGTTCAATTGTTCCTGAGTCTTCATGTTTGAAAAGATTTGACATCAGATCCGCTGTATTGAATTCTCGGATCGCCTCCGGCCTCAGACGAGCGAGCCACTTTCTGCTGTAAGGGGTGAAAACGGTATAGGGCTTTCCATCATCCTTGAGGACTTCATCCTTTTCGAAGATGACCTGGTCCTTAAAGGTTCTGAAAGGAATGCCCTGAGATTTCAGGAAGTCAGCCACGGCACGATCGCGGCCAAGGGCATAAGGTTCATAGTCATGATTGGCAAAAACCTCGGCAATTTCGAATTCGGATATAAGCCTTTTCCAAATTGTCAGTGGTTCTCCCCTTTGAACCAGAATAGTACTTTGGAATTTTTCAAGCTTCTTTCGGAGCCCTTCCAGAGAGCGCAAGATGAATCCGACCCGAGGATCATCCTTCCTTAAATCAGCCAGGATCTCTTCGTCGAGAATAAAAAGACATAGTACAGGATTTCCTGATTTCAAGGCTTGGAACAGGCCATGATTATCCTCTAATCGCAAATCCCGTCGAAACCAGAAAATCGAAGTTCTCTTCATCATGAAATCAAAAACAGAAAGTTGGACCAATGGTTTGACAAAAGAAAATCGGAAAATATTTGCAATTGAAAACCAAATATCAATAAATTTGTTTCAACAAATGAAGTGATAACAAAATATGAGGATTCAGGAAGAGATAAAGCAAAGCAAGTTCAAGACAAGTCATGAAAAGGCTATTGTGAATCTTATGTACACCAGTAACTGGTTCAGGGATCTTCAAAACCAAAACTTCTCTCCTTTTGATATCAAGCCACAGCATTACAATATCCTGAGGATAGTCAGGGGTCGCCGACCGGATCCGATCTCCGCTGGAGAGATCAAGGAGGTGATGCTCGACAAATCTCCGGACCTGACCAGATTGATCGACAAATTGGTTGCCATGAAATTGATTGACCGGCGCCTTTGTCCGGAAAACCGAAGGAAAATGGACATTACGATTACGCAAAAAGGTTTGGATCTCGTGGATGAGGTGGCCAAGGCCAGCAAGGGCATGATGAAAGAATGGAAGAGTAGATTAAGCGATGAAGAGGCTGAGACCCTGAGCGATCTACTGGATAAGGTTCGTGGTTAGAGCTTTTTTTGGTTCAATTGTTGTTGCAACATCAATAGTTAAAACATAATTTATTAAAACGTATAACAAATTCAAAAATGAAAACAATCAAATCTCTTAGCGTAGCGGTACTTGTAGGAATAGGATTTTCTGCATTTGCCGGAAAAATGGTAGACGGAAAGCATGAGGTCCTTTCCAAAGAATCTCAAATAAACTGGGTGGGCGAAAAAGTTACCGGTCAGCATGAAGGAACAGTGAACATCAAGGATGGTGAGCTGATCGTCCAGAACGGCGAATTGGTGGGCGGATCTTTTGAAATGGATATGAGCTCAATCGCTGTAACCGATATTCAAGGTGAATATCAGCAGAAGCTCGAAGGTCACCTCAAATCAGATGATTTCTTCGGTGTGGAGAAATACCCTACGGCAAAATATGTGATCACCTCGGTTAAGAAGGAGTCGAACGGACAGTACAAGATCGCAGGAAAAATGACCATCAAAGATGTGACAAAGCAAGTTGAGTTTATGGCTGACTTGAAGGAAGAGAAGGAAAATATCGTTGGAACCGCCTCTATCGTCATTGATCGTGCGGATTTTAACGTGCGATACGGATCAGGAAGCTTCTTTGACAATCTTGGAGACAATATGATCTACGATGACTTCACGCTAAATGTGAACCTCATCGCCAATTAAGGCTTTTATATATCGGCAAAAGGCCCCGTGAAGCTTATAGTTTCTGGGGCTTTTTTTTGTCCTGATCTACTCACCTATTCTGTTAAAAATGAATAGGTTAATGAGAACAAAAGAATAGCAATTTCGTAAGCAATTGAGTGAAAAGGTTTTCTTTTGTGAGCCCTAGGCTTAGAAACCATAAATGACAGCGCATGGAAAACAAAACCATACAGATAGGCATCCTCAAATGTACCATCGACCCAATGGTGGCCATCATTCCCTCGGTGGCCATTAAGCTGATCAAGGAAGGGCATCAGGTGGTCATCGAAAAAGGAGCGGGAGAACAGGCCCTTTACGAAGATGACAAATTTGAAGATGCAGGAGCCAAGATTGCCACAAGGGACGAGGTATTACAGACTTCTGATCTGATCTTAACCGTATCCGGCATATACAAAGAGGACCTTCAGAAAGCCAAGAAAAACGCCATTCTCATAGGCAAATTCAACATTAGGGGAGATAAGGAATGGAACGATATTCTTGCTCAGAGCGGACTCAGGGTCTACAGTCTCGACCTGGTTCCTCGTTCATCCATAGCCCAATCCATGGATGTGATTTCATCTTTGGCATCCCTTGCTGGTTATAAGGCCGTGATATCGGCAGCGGATCGCTACTCCGGTTATTTTCCCATGATGACCACACCTGCGGGCACCTTCCCTCCCGCCCGGGTACTGGTTATCGGTGCCGGCGTTGCGGGTCTACAGGCGATAGCGACTGCCAAGAGGCTCGGTGCCGATGTTGAGGCATTTGATGTGAGAACTGAAGTTCATGAGCAGGTTGAGAGTCTTGGAGCCAGGTTCGTTATGGTTGAGGGCAGCCAGGAAGACAAATCACTGGGTGGTTATGCCATGGAGCAATCTCAGGATTATATCAAAAGACAGCACCAAGCGATTCATGATCATGCCGTAAAATCCGATGTTGTGATCTGTACAGCCAATATTCCCGGAAAAACGGCTCCGCTTCTTATCGAAAGGGACACAGTCGAAAAGATGAAGCTGGGAAGTATAGTCGTCGATCTGGCGGCCGAGACAGGTGGGAATTGCGAAGTGACCCAAAACGGTAAGGAGATCCATTATCATGGAGTCACTGTGCTGGGAAATTCGAAGTTGTATACCCTGCTTCCTAAAAAGGCCAGTAAACTTTATGCTAACAACGTCTTTAATTTTGTAAAATTTATGCTTAAATATGGTCCGGGGAATACGGAACATGATATCCTCGCCAAGACCCAGGTTGCCCAAAGCGCCTAGGCTCCTGATCAAGCATAGATGGACCAGATCATTACCTTCATAGCCGAATATCCGATCACCATATACATGGTGGTCCTTGCCATTTATCTGGGCTTTGAGTTGATTTCCAAGGTTCCCACCGTGTTGCACACACCGTTGATGTCCGGTGCCAATGCGATCAGTGGCGTGGTGTTGATCGGTGCAATATTGCTTGTCAGGCAGGCACCTTCGGATGATTATCTTTCGCTTGCCCTTGGTTTTTTGGGGATTATCCTTGGTACGATCAATGTGGTCGGAGGGCATTCCGTTACAAATCGAATGCTTGAAATGTTTAAAAAGAAATAAGCTTGCAGCAAGCACTGATCAACCTGGCCTACCTTACTTCAGTGATCCTTCTGATCGTCGGACTGAAGCGCTTGAGCAGTCCTGCCATCGCACGCTCTGGGAACTTTATTGCCGCCATGGGTATGGGTTTGGCGATCCTTGTGACGCTCATTGTTCCACTGAGTGATGGCAATAACAATTATCTGCTTATCCTGATCGGCCTTGGAATAGGTTCCGCCATTGGGCTGATCCTTTCAAAAAGGGTTCAGATGACCGCGATGCCGGAACTGGTAAGTCTTTTCAACGGACTTGGCGGTGCATGTGCTGTCACGATCTCCCTGTTGGAGCTATTTCAATATCAGGAGATCTTTTCGGGAGGGAGCACCGGTGCTGTTCACATGGGCAAACACTTTACAACCCTGCTGACGATATTCATCGGCGCAATTGCATTTACCGGAAGCATACTGGCCTATTTGAAATTGGCCGGGAAGGTATCCGATAAGCATCCTGCTTTTCTGGCTTACCTCAACATTGTTTTCCTGTTGGGCATTCTGGGAATGATCGGGTACAGGGTCTATGCCCCGGATGCCTCATTCATGATTCCATGGATGGTGTTGTCCCTTTCACTTCTGTATGGACTGACCTTTGTGCAGCCTATAGGAAGTGCCGATATGCCTGTGGTGATATCCCTGTTAAATGCCTTCACGGGTATTGCGGCTGCCTTGGCTGGGATCGTCTATGGAAATCAGGTCATGTTTATCGGGGGTATTCTGGTCGGTTCATCAGGAACGATCCTTACGGTACTCATGTGCCAGGCTATGAACAGATCTCTTTTTAATGTCATTATCGGCGGGTTCGGCGGAAGCAGCAAAAAGGGAGACGATGATGATGAAAAGGTAATTGTAGAAGCTACCCTCAATGATGTGGCTATCCTTTGCAGGTATGCGGATCGTGTCGTGATGGTTCCCGGATATGGAATGGCGGTCGCCCAGGCTCAGAAGACCTGCAAAGAACTTGATAACCTGCTTTCAGGATTTGGCGTCGATGTGAAATATGCAGTTCATCCCGTGGCGGGAAGAATGCCCGGACATATGAATGTGCTCCTGGCCGAGGCTGATGTGCCCTACCCTTCCCTGCTCGACATGGACGATGCAAATGCCTTAATGCCCGAAACACAGGTATGCCTGATCATCGGTGCCAATGATGTCGTAAACCCCGGGGCTCTGGAAGATCCGAGTAGTCCGATCTACGGAATGCCGATCCTTGAGGTCTTTAATTCCAGTCAGGTGATCGTTTTAAAGAGATCTATGAACTTTGGTTATTCTGGAATTGAGAATCCATTGTTCTTTAAGGGAAATACAAAAATGCTTTTCGGCGATGCCAAGGATTCTTTGCAACACCTTATTTCCGAGATCAGGGAATTGGGATAATCGTTTTTCTGTTTGGAAAATATGGACCTAAGCGGATCTCATAAAGGCTCAGAGTTGATCTTAAACCCGGACGGGACCCTTTATCATCTCCATACGCGAGGGGAACATATCGGGGACTGGGTAATCCTCGTCGGTGACCCGGACCGTGTCCCCGTAGTGAGTTCCCGTTTTGATTCCGTTGAATTTAAAGCCGAGAACCGTGAGTTCGTAACCCATACCGGAAGACTAGGAGATAAACGACTAACAGCTATGAGCTCGGGTATCGGAACCGATAATATCGATATCGTTTTGAACGAGATCGAAGCGGCTGTGAATATTGACCTGGATTCAGGAAAGCCAAATCCGGAAAAAAGGAAACTCAGGATCATTCGGATCGGTACCTCCGGAGCGATCCAAAAGGATATTGCCGTTGGCTCTTTTGTTTTATCAAGCCATGGGCTGGGACTGGATGGATTGATCTATTATTATTCCGGCTGGCCCTTGGTTCTGGAAAGCAAACTCAATCGCAAGATCAACACCTGGATCCAGCAGAGCTATAATTTACCAAACCCCTATCTTGTAAAAGGTTCCCAAGTCCTAATTGATCTGTTAAAAGGGAATACCACTCGGGGGATCACAGTCACAGCCTCGGGATTTTATGGCCCTCAAGCCAGGCAGGTAACTGCCCCGATTCAAAGCCAGGCTCTCTTTGAGGCTATGCAAAGCTTTAATTCCGATGGACATAGAATTACCAATTTTGAAATGGAAACCTCGGCAATATTCGGACTCGGAAAAATTTTAGGACATGAATGTGCTTCTGTTTCCGTCATTCTCGCCAATCGTTTTAGAGATGAATATGCAGATAAGCCCGGTGCTCTGATCGAGAAACTCATCGATCAGGTTCTTGGCAGCATCGCTCATTATTCGTGATGATGCAATGGAATTCAAATCCTGAAACTCTCATTTCTTCCTTCTGACCACTTATTTGCTAAGAATGCCAAAATTCTCCCTCAAATTTTACCCGTTTTGAACGCTTGAGAATATATTTGTTCGTTTTTTTTGAAAGATGAGATTAGGGCAGTTTGCAAGGAAGCTGGATGTGAATCCAGGAAGATTAATGGAGGTTCTCGGAGAATTATCCATAGAGACGGACAGAGGGCTTAACACCTCCATAAGTGATGAGGATATGGAGCGGATCAGCAAGAAGCTGAACGAAGAGCAGGAACCTTTTAAGGAACAGGTTCATGAGACCGCAGAAATAGAACAGGAGCCTGAAGAGGAAGTACCTTCCGTTGAGGAGAATGAGGAATCCAAAGAAGATGAGGTTCAAACCACAGAGGAACCGGAGGAAGAAATAGAACTGATCAAGGCTCCTAAGGTTCAACTTCCTGGTTTAAAAGTAGTGGGCAAGATCGATCTGCCGGAGCCGCCCCCCAAGGAGGAGAGCAGTGTAGAAGATGAGAGGGAAAAAATCGAATCTGAAGAACGTCCAAGAAAGAACAAAGACTGGAAACGAAACGGGAGAAAGAGGAATAGAAGGGATAAAAAGCAACTGAACTACGAGGAGCGTCAAAGGAAGGAGGAACGCTCATACCGTAGAGAAAAGGAGATTCAGCAACTGGAACTCAAAAAGAAAAAGGAATTGCATTACAAGGAGAATGTGCAATCCAAGATCAAGCCTAAGACCAGATCTAAACCAAAGAGGGAGGAAAAAGATCAGAAATACACCAGCCTAAACCCTTCCAGACCTGCTCCAAAATCTTTTCTTGGAAAATTCTGGAGGTGGTTAAATACTTAGTATACAGAAGCTTATTGCTTTTTCTATTGATTCTTAGTTTAGCATCTGACACCAAGGCTCAAAAGCTGTTGTACAATGTCTATTGGGGAAATGATCATATAGGCACAATGAAAGTCAACCGCTCAATTGATGGAGCTCTTGAGCATTATGAATTCATTGCCGATGTAAAATTCAAGGTGTTTTGGAAACCTTATCACAGAGAAACCACGCTGAAGGCAACCTACAGGAATGATACGATGATCTTCTGTTCCAACAGATCAATAATGAACGGAGATCTGAAGGACTGGCGATATCTGAAGTGGATGGATGAAGAGTATAGGGGAAAGGCCAATGAGGATTCTATAAGGCTCTTAAAACCGATCACGGAAAGTGTCTCCAGGCTCTATTATTATAAGCCGGATATGGAGACCCAGGTGGTTTTTGCCGAGGGGCAAACGGACTACATGGATTTCAAATATCTTGGTGATCAAAGCTTTAGGATGGACACCCCAGGGGGAAATAATGTTTACAAATACGATAAGGAAGGTATCAGAGAGCTATATGTGGACAGGACCTGGTTCAATCTTGTATTTAGGAAGGTGAACTGATTTGTTTTACCCCTCTCGTTTTATTGAAGGATAATTTTTACTTTTCGTCCACAAAACCTCGCTATGTTGAAAAACTACACACTAAGCCTCTTTTTTGGCTTACTCTGCCTTCCTTTCTTTTTATCAACCACCAAGGCGCAAAACATTGACGTCGGCGCAAGAGTGGGTTTACAATGGGCAAATGTATCAGGCTTTGATACCCTGGATACCAAGGCAAAATTCAATTTCACCTTTTCCGCCTACACACTGATCCCCCTCGGTCCTGTCAAGCTGAACCCTGAGATCCTTTTTGAAGGGCGAGGCTTCAAATACGACGACCCGGGCGGGTTTTTTGAGCTGAAGCAAAAGATCGGCTATATCAGTATTCCCGTGTTTGTCAACTATTATTTCCTTGAAGACCAAATGTATATACAAGCCGGACCCTATGTGAGTTTCATGACATCTGCAGAATTGAATATTTCGGGTTCGCTAAGTACTCTGGGTGGTGATAATCAGGATAATTTTAACAGTACCGACTATGGACTGGGATTCGGTCTCGGATTCGATATGGGAAGGTTTGATTTTGGATTCCGCTATATGTTGGGACTTGCCGATATTACTTCCGGAACCAATTCAGCGGATAACTTCAACAGGGTTCTGAATTTTCATGTAGGGGTCAAGATCATCAAGGCTAAGTCTGATTAGCGCCGCTATTGTTTGGTACGTTTTCCCATTTGGAGGGGTCATACTTTACAAAAAAATTGATCCATACCAAACGACTGAAATAGAAGGTTATCGGTATCAGCAGGATCATAACACCGCTGATCAGCCCTGCTTCCTCCCAGACACCCAGGTCTTCAAAGAATAATTCTGTGAAAAGTGCTCCACCGATGAGTATTGCCACATTGATCGCATAGCTGACATACATTCCTCCATACCAGAAACCTGATTCCATCTCATACTTAAAACCGCACTTATCACATACCTCATTCATCCTTCCTCCTCGGAAGAATAAGTTGACATAAGGATTGCCGTGCTCCCAGAATTTGCCGCGATGGCAACGAGGGCACCTGTTGCCAAGCATGGCTTTGACCTTGTTCCAAATTGAATTTGAGCTCATTGCCCGCAAAATTAGGAGATGGTTTTATTTGACCAGCTATATGCATATTTTTCATATATGAGGATCAAGGATCATGAGTACAAAGACATTGTTGAGGCCCTGGAGAATAGAGGATTCACCATAGATGATTTTGACTTCATCAAGAAGAAAGGATGGTTCCACTTGATCCGCAGAAGTAGTAGTCAATTTTTCTCATTTCATAGAAAACTTGAAACTCAACTGATCCAAGGTGAATTCCGTGATAGTCTTACATACAGGATAAAAACCGATTCAGGTTCTGAAGAAACCGATAACTGGGATAAAACCAGAGGAACCCTGGAGGAATGGCTCAAAGCGCTATGAAAACAGGGCAATGACAAGGAAAAAACCCAGAATAAGGAAAGGTAGCCATTTTGAGATCGAGTGCTTCATGTTTAAGGCTTTGTGCAAAATTGGGACCAATCTTGTTACTCTTGATCCCCCAGAACAGGTGAAACCTACATTTCCCGGTTAGGGAGGGAAAAGCTAAAAACGGTTCCCGAATTCCCGCCATCCCTTTCCTCTACCCAGATCTCCCCTCCCATTTGAGAAACAAAATCTTTGCAAAGAACCAACCCGACCCCTACTCCTTTTTCTGAAGCTGTTCCGATCCTGCTACTTGAAGGCGTAATTTCGAAAAGCTTGTCTCTGATCTCTTCGGGAAGACCTATTCCGCTATCAACCACAGATACGATAACCCTGTCTGTTTCCGTTTTTCCCGTTATCCTGATGGTACCCCCTTCCGGAGTGAATTTGATGGCATTCGAAAGAAGATTCCGAATGACCGACCTGATCATGATCCTGTCGGCGTAGATCAGCGAATCCTCTGAGATGAAGTTTTTGACCAGCACATTCTTTTCCTGGGCCTGATCATCAAATAGTCTCACTGCCTCTTCGGCTATCGGAAGAAGTTTTAACCTTTCAATAGTGGGTTCAAGTTTATTTGACTCCATTTGAGCTGAGGCCCAGGTCAGCATATTGTCCAAAAGGTTTGTGGATTCATTGAGTGATTGGCGCAGCTTTTTGATCAGCGACTGATCTTCGGCACTGTTTACGTTGCCGTTATTCATAATCTTCAGGTAGCCATCCAAAGAGGTCAGGGGGCTTCTCAGATCATGGGAAATCACGGAAAGCAATTTCCCTTTGATCAAATTGGCTTTTTTAAGCTGCTCTGTTTGTTCATACACCTGCTCGTTCAAGGAGACAGAGAG
>JANQHS010000048.1 GCA_028282565.1 Cytophagales bacterium
GAACTACAATGAGGGCACAGAATTTCACAATGGTGTTGTCTTCGGGCTTTTCTTCCTTGTGTTCTTTATGAGAAGAAAATATCTCTGGCTGATTGCTTCGCTCGTCTTGGTGGTCATTTCGGGGAAGCGGAGTATTTTTCTTGGTTTCATCCCAGCCTTCGGTGGCGGAATGATCGTTTACCTGCTTTTTGGCAAGAATATCGGCAACATCAAGTTGATGTTGTTTCTCCTGGCATTATTCCTGATAAGCTTCGTTATTGGTTTTTATCTGATCGAGACCAGCAAGTACTTTGTAGATCTTATGGATACGGAAGGCACCGCCTCGGTTGACAAATTCTTGATGGGGCGAGAGGCATACGTCTTTGCTTTAAAAAAGGCATTCTTAGAAGCCACTATTCCTGAGAGGCTATTTGGTCATGGTCCTGGGCAAGCGGATAAGTACCTGATAGAGTTTGTTCGGCCTGATTGGATAGACAGATCCGAGTTCGCAAATCCGCACAATGATTACATGAAGATGCTCTTCGATTATGGCGTCATAGGCTGCTTCGGACTGTTTTTCATATTTTACAGCCTATACTCCAAATCTTTTCTAGGAGTGATGGTTATGCTCTATACCTCCGGTGTTTTCTTTGTTGACAATTCCCTAATATTCATTTATTACATTCTTACTGCCTGTGTTATTGCCAGGTTGAATGTTCAATCAAGAGAAAGGGTATCCGAATAGATTTTGATCAGGGCCTGGATATTGGGGCTTTCCCGGTATATAGGATCAATATTGGCTTTGGCATAATTGCCCATTTCTCCGAAAGCTTCAGGTTGCTCATCATGGAATCTAAGTGTTTTCAGTATGGATCCTTGGTCTTCCGGATTAAAGAATATCCCGGATTTTCCCTCCCGGATCAATTGTCTCATCGCCCCTTTTTTTGAGGCAAGAATTGGTGTCCCTACCGAGAGCGATTCGATATTGACAAGTCCGAAAGGTTCTTCTAGCAAACTGGGGACCACGAGGGCGCCGCTTTCCTGCATGAGCATAAGAATCTCTTCTCTTGTCATATGCTCCAGCATGGTTGTCTTATTTGGATTGTTTGTGCTGATCTCCTTTTTGACACCTTCCTCCAGAGGGCCTTGCCCGACCAGTATCAGATTTGAATTCCTTTTCTCGGCTTTCCAGGCCTTGATCAATTGCAAAATTCCCTTTTCTTCCGAGTATCTTCCGGCAAAGAGCAACTGATCAAGCTTTTTTGGTTTTTCGGGCACCTGAAATTCATCGGGAATA
>JANQHS010000049.1 GCA_028282565.1 Cytophagales bacterium
AAAGAACGAATACCACCCTTTTCCCAGGCATCCGGAGATCTACCTCAAAAAATATGGAAAACAGTGGCTTTACAGTGAATTCACTGTGAATCATATTGAACAATTGTACAGGCAGGCATATCCCCTGGGGGAAGACAGGCTGCTTGATTACATTCCAAAAAGCCTGAAGAGGGAGTTTCTGGGCCTTGAGATGTGGAAATACATTGCCATTTTATTGATCGCGGTTCTGGGATCCATATTGTATTATTCCGTCTCCTTCCTTCTGAAGAACTGGATCGTTCGTATCCTCAGAAAATTCCCGGCGATCTCAGGTGCTTCCAAGCTCGTCATCAGGGTGGCAAGACCTTTGAGTTTTGTTCTGGTCGTTGCATTGATCAATCTTTTCCTCCCGCTTCTGCAATTACCTGCTCTGCTCAATCATTATCTCGTCATTCTCCTTGATGCCTTTTTCCCTCTGTTGATCACCATTATCAGTTACAGGATAGTTGATCTCGGATCAGGCTATTTCGAGGAATTAAGTCGAAAAACCGATAGCAGTCTTGACGATCAATTGGTTCCTCTATTGCGTAAGGTGGTCAAATCAGTGATCATCATCATCGGAACCATATTCGTCCTGATCTCTTTGGAAATCAACGTGGTTCCCCTGCTTACCGGCCTTTCTATCGGGGGTCTGGCCTTTGCTCTTGCAGCTCAGGATACGATCAAGAACTTTTTTGGGTCCATTATGATCTTCATCGACAAACCATTTCAAATTGGAGATTGGATCGTGGCAGACAGCATTGACGGTGAGGTTGAAGAAGTGGGTCTTCGTTCGACAAGGGTGAGAACATTTAAGAATTCCGTTACCTATGTCCCAAACGGAAAGATCGCCGATTCGATCATCGAGAATTATGGTCTTCGGGCCTACCGAAGGATGAATATCAAAATCGGACTTACCTATGATACTCCGCCTGAGCTCGTTCAGGCATTTGTTCAAGGGCTGGAAAAAATGGTTATGGAGCATCCCAGCACCTGGAAGGATAAGAAGGAGATCCATTTCAATAACCTTGGGGAATCTTCTCTGGTCATCATGTTTTACATCTTTTTCCAGGTACCGAACTGGCATGAGGAGCTGAATGCCCGGCATGATGTATTGCTCAAGATCATGAAGCTAGCCAAGGCTCTTGGGGTCAGTTTTGCCTTCCCGACTCAAACGCTTCACATTCAGGACCTGCCAGGCCATGCATCACTCAACCCGAGCTACGATACCGACCCAACCAGCATTAACCAAAGATTAGATTCATTTTTTAAAGAAAGCAACAATGAAGATCGGAACTAAGGCGATCCATGCGGGAGTAAATCCCGATCCTACAACCGGTGCTGTCATGACACCGATATATCAGACAACGACTTATGCTCAGAAGACCCCCGGCGACCATAAAGGGTATGAGTATTCCCGCACCCACAACCCGACGAGGGATGCTTTGGAGAAGAATCTGGCTGCCTTGGAAAACGGAAAGCACGGATTGGCGTTCAGCTCGGGAATGGCTGCCACGGATACCATCGCCAAACTTTTGGAGCCTGGTGATGAGGTGATCTCAACGAATGATCTTTATGGCGGAACCTACAGGATATTTACCAAGGTTTACGAACCACTGGGTATCAAATTTCAATTCGTGGACATGGATAATCTTGAAGACATCTCTTCAGCGATTAGCCCAAAAACGAAAATGATATGGGTTGAAACACCCACAAACCCCCTTCTCAAGGTTATCGATATTCGTTCCGTTACAGAACTTGCAAGTCAACATGGAATATTGGTGGTGGTTGACAATACATTCGCCACACCATATCTTCAAAACCCTCTGGATATTGGAGCCGATATGGTGCTTCATTCCGTTACCAAATATCTTGGAGGTCATTCCGATGTCGTTATGGGTGCTATAGTCGTCAAGGACGATGAATTAGCAGAAAGGCTTTCGTTCCTGCAGAACTCATGCGGAGGCATACCCTCTCCGAATGATTGTTTTCTGGTACTTCGCGGGATAAAAACCCTTCATATTCGCTTGGAGCGACATTGTCAAAATGCGATGAAGGTCGCCGAGTTCTTAAAAGGTCATTCAAAAGTAGATCGCGTGATCTATCCCGGATTTAAAGAACACCCGGGGCATGAGATCGCCAAAAAGCAAATGAGAGGATTTGGAGGAATGGTTTCATTTGTTCTTCAGGACGAATCTCAGGATTCGGTTTTCTCAGTATTGGAACGCTTAAAACTATTTACCCTTGCAGAATCCCTTGGCGGAGTGGAATCTCTTGCCGGGCACCCTTCGACCATGACCCATGCCTCAATTCCCAAAGAAGAAAGGGAAAAAGCGGGTCTACCCGACAGCCTGATCAGACTTAGTGTTGGTATCGAAGATGTCGATGATCTGATCGCCGATCTGAATCAAGCCCTGGGATAGGACTTGGATGAGCTCAGGTCCATCCTAAACAATTATTGGGGATACCCCGAATTCCGGGGGAAGCAAAGGGAGATCATTGACTCTGTCCTTGAAAACAGGGACACCTTGGCGGTGATGCCTACCGGCGGAGGAAAAAGCATCTGTTTCCAGGTGCCGGCCATTTACCTCGAAAAAACCTGCCTGGTAATCTCTCCCCTCATAGCCTTGATGAAAGACCAGGTCGATGCCCTTATCTCAAGGGGCATCAAAGCCTCCACGGTTTTTTCAGGAATGAATGCAAGGGAAATCGATATTTCCCTTGATAACGCCATCTACAATCCGCCCAATCTCCTATATGTCTCTCCTGAAAGGTTGCAGAACCACCTTTTCAGAGAAAGACTAAAACAAATGGAAATCGGACTGGTAGCTGTCGATGAAGCGCATTGTATTTCTCAATGGGGACATGATTTCAGGCCTTCCTATCTTCAAATCGCTGAAATACGGGATCTGATGCCGGAACGGATCCCTATGGTAGCCCTGACCGCATCCGCCACTCCCAGAGTTCAGCGCGACATTCTGAAATATCTGGACATGTCAAACCCAAACCTGATCAAAACCTCTGCGGGAAGAAAAAACCTGAGCCTGAGCTGCTATCGGGAATCTGACAAAATGGGAAGGGTCATCAAAGCGCTTCAGAATGTACCGGGAAGCACCCTTATTTATGTTCGAAACAGGCGCAAGACCAAGGAATTGGCCAATGATCTGAACTCAATGAGCTTTTCAAGCACTTACTTTCATGCCGGTTTGGCAAGAGAAACCAAATTCAAACATCAGGAGAACTGGAAATCCGGAAAAACCAGGATCATGGTATGCACCAATGCTTTTGGAATGGGCATTGATAAATCGGATGTGAGGCTGGTCGTTCACTACGACCTTCCGGACTCCATCGAGGCCTATTATCAGGAAGTAGGAAGAGCCGGAAGAGATGGAAAGCTCGCCTTTGGGTTGCTTATTTACAATGAACTTGATATTGATTCAATAAATGAATTAGGTCAAGCTAAATATCCTGATTTAGAATATATTATAAAGTGCTATAATGCCATAGGAAATTATTATAAACTCGCATTGGGGAGTGGGGAATCCCAGGTTTTCGATTTCCCCATCGAGAAGGTCTGTCATTCTTTTGATCTTAACGCTCTTGAACTGATCAGGGCCATCAACTTATTGGAGAAAATGGGTTTCCTCTCCTATATTATCAGTCAAAACTGGTCTTCCACGGTCCATATATTGCTTGACCCAAAAGAGTTATACCGGTTTCAGGTCGAAAATCAGGAAGACGAGCCCTTGATCAAATCCCTGCTCAGGAATTATGGTGGAGAGCTGTACTCCCAATATGTATCGATCGATGAAGATCGCCTGTCAAAGATCTCGGGTATTGGGCTTGAAGGAGTAAAAACAAGGCTTAAGGCACTTAGAAAAAGGAAAATACTGGATTATCATCAATCAAAGGCCGGTCCCAAGCTCATATTCCAGGTAGGAAGATCAGGTGATTCGTCCTTAAAAGAAGCCTACAGGAAAATCATTCAAAAAGAAAAGGAAGCCTTTCACGAGAGATCAAATGCCGCCCTGAACTTCTATAAAGAGGAAAGCAATTGTCGAATGAACCTAATACAGTCCTATTTTGGTGAAAACACAGCTATTCCTTGCGGAAAATGTGACAATTGCATCAAGCAAAACAAGAAGGGGGAGCATTCCAAGGAATTGGAAAATGCCATGAACGAATTGAAAACCCTCCTTAGCACCAAGGAAACCGTGACAATGGAAGAAATTACACGTACTGCATCAAAAAGGTCCGAAAGTATTATTCTAGAAGCCCTGAGGCTCTATTTGAACAGCGGGCATGTGGGAAAAAACGGGGATGGCCATTTTTATTTGACAGGCAAAAACTAAATTTGGCCTGCAATTTGATTCTTTCGAAGAATTGGGAATTTATTTACATATTTAGGCGTCATTTCACCTGGATTGGGTAAGAGAATCGACCATATAAAAACCATTGGTATCCGGCTTGTACTAGGATTTTTAGTCCCGGTTGCCCTTGCCCTCACAACCTCTTCCTTTTGGTTACTCCCGGTCCAGCCCTCACCTGCTGCCGATTTCGCGGATGCAGAAGAAAACGAGACGAACTTTAAATTTAAAAGTCTTTATTGCTGGAAGTTTATCAAATACATTGAGTGGCCCAGCAGTTATCATCAGGGCTCATTTGAAATTGGCGTTTTAGGAGACAGTCCTATCCAAAAATATTTCGAAGAGTGGCAGGTAGGCAGAAAAGTGAACTTGCAGGATATCGTGGTCAAGAAGTATTCTTCTGCCTCCTCGGTGGACAAACCACACATCCTGTACATACCGAGCTCGAGAAGCAAAGACATTTCTTCAGCCCTGAAAAATCTTCAGGGCAAGAGCACCTTGGTGATCACCGAAAAGGATGGTTTGGCGAATCAGGGTTCCATGATCAATTTTATTGTGGTAAACAGCCGGGTTCGATTCGAGATCAACAAGGGTAATGCTGAAAAATTTGACCTGTTGGTGAGTTCTTCTTTGTTGGAATTAAGCACCCGGGTCTACGAATAATGAAAAGGCTAGTAACCATATTGTCCCTTTTCTTCCTGATGGCATCAGGGGTGGTCTTCGGCCAAAGCGGTCATATGACCGAGGCGATTGAGGCTTATGAAGCAGGAAACATCCAAGGTGCCATGGATGCGATCGACAAGGCCATTTTGAATGAGAACGCTCAAAAAATACCTGAGACATGGTATTATAGAGCATTCTTCTATCTCGACTATTACAAAAAGGCCGAAAAGGGCAAAATCGATGCTCCCTCAAGAGCTATAGCACAAAAGAGCTGCGAAAAATGTGTAGAACTCGATAATACCGCGTCTAGGGAGTGGGCTATCGAATGCGAGAAACTCTTATCTCAAATTGCCAAGTACCATTATAATGATGGAGCTCTGGCCTATAACAACCAGGATTACAGAAGTGCCTATCATGAGTTCCTGCAGTACATTGAAATGACCAAGGCATACGAACCAGGTGCTCTGAATGCCGGGGTTTATGGGTCAATAGGCATTGCAGCCTATCGTATTGATGAACCTCTGCAAGCGGTTAAATTCCTTGAGGATGCCAGGTTATCCGGCGATCATAGTTACACAACCTACTACTGGCTCGCCAGCGCTTATTGGGCTACCGGAGAAAGAAACAGAGCATTCATTGTGCTTGCCGAAGGAGAAAGGAAGAACCCTGATCAGGTTAAGCTTATCGAACTTCATCTGCAATATCTGAGAGAAGATGGTGATATGACTGATGCCGAGCAGCTATTGCTGAAAGCGATCGAACTCGACCCGGATAACATTGATTACCTGATCCTATTGGCGATCCAGTACGAGCAATTTGCGGATACCTTCAAAGGAGAGCCCAAGTTTGAATTCTACATTGAGAAGGCAAGGCAGTATTATGCAAGGGTCATTGAGCTTGATCCAAACAACCTGCAGGCAAACTATAATCTGGGACTTCTTTATTACAATCATGGTGTTACAATCGCGAATAACCTTGATCTGGAAGCGGATATCCTGACCATATACGAGACCCAGGATCAGGTGACCGAGTTGTTCAACAAGGCCCTTCCCTATATGCAAAAATCCTATCAGCTGGATTCAAAAAGGAAGGACACTTTGATCGCCTTGCAAAACATATACACCGCCCTGAACGATGACGAGAAGGCCCAGTACTACAAGGACTTATTGGACAGTCTTTAGGCCGTAATTTTTTAATTCTCCATTCTAAATCAATCGAATTGGTTATTATTGCTGACGAGCAGAATTGGTGCATTTTTCCGGGATTAAATGAAAATTAGGCTAACCGTAGGAAAGAGAATTGGCGGGGGATTCGGGCTCTTGATCTTCCTTACCCTTGTCAATTTTATTTACACCCTAAAAACCGTTAACGAAAGCTCTGAGATCAACAAGCAGATCACGGAGGTTTACAATCCTTCTGTAGACAAATTAGAGGATCTGAACCTTCTGGTCGTTAGATCGAAGCTTTTGATCAAGGATTGGCTTGTGCAGCAAAAATCCGCAGACCCGAGTAAAAGGATGCTTCCCAAGCTCATCGACGAGCAATACCCCGCGCTTGAACTTGAACTCCAGGCCCTTTCCAAGAACTGGGATATAGACCAAAAAGAAAGGATCGATAAGCTCTTCAGCATGATCCACACCCTTTGGGAAGATCATCGGGAGGTGATGTCCCTGCTAGGGTCGTTTGAGGATTATGAGGAGCCTATCAACAGGCTTTTTGCGGAAGATCTGGTCCAAGAGGGTCCAATTGAAACACAAACCGATGCCGTTCTGGAGGTCATTGAAGAGCTCTCCCTTGTTCAAAGAAAGCAAGCCAAGGATGTAAGTCAGATCATGCTTGACAGCTTCGCCACGCTGGTGAATATCGTGAGCTCATCCGGTGTGTTCCTGATCCTGATCGGGTTGGTTATTGCCTTCTTTACTGTGAGGTCAATCGTCAGGCCGGTCTACACACTAAGAGATATGCTCAATTCGCTTGGAAAGGGAATTTTACCAGAGGAAAAGATCGATACACCATCCGATGAGATCGGGGAAATGGGATTGGCCATGAACCAGTTGGTTGACGGGTTAAAAGAAACCATCGAGTTTTCCAGGCAGGTCGGTATGGGAAACTTTCATGCCCCCTATACCCCGCTCTCCGACAAGGATACTCTTGGACATGCATTGTTAAAGATGAGAGACGAGCTCTATGAACTCAAGGAAAATCTGGAAGAGCTTGTGAAGGAAAGAACCGAAGAGGTCGTCCAACAAAAGGAAAAGGTAGAGAAGCAGTCAATGGAGATCGAAGCCAAAAATGACAAGCTTGAAGAACTCTATGATAAGCTGACCGATAGTATCCACTATGCAAAAAGGATCCAGCAATCCATTCTTCCGCCTTATGAAGAGTTGAAACATCATTTTGCCGATTCCTTCATCTTTTACCGACCGAAGGATATTGTCAGTGGTGACTTCTACTGGATGGACCAGCAAAACGGGAATGTTTTGATCGCCGCCGTAGATTGTACCGGCCATGGGGTTCCGGGCGCTTTTATGTCCATCGTAGGATATAACAATCTGAATCTGGCATTGGCGGAGACGCCGTCGGGTAACTCCGGTCAGATCCTGAACCACTTGAATGCCAATGTAAAGGCGGCATTGAAGCAAACTACAGATGGCACAACGGCCAAGGATGGAATGGACGTGGCATTATGTAATTTCGACTTCAAGAAAATGAAAGTTGACTTCTCCGGTGCCTACAACCCTCTCTATAGGATCAGGGATGGTGAATTGGAGATTGTCAAGGGGGATAAATTCCCGATCGGAATCCACATCCTTAAAACGGGAGATGAAGAATTCCAAAACCATCAAATGGACATAAAGTCCGGAGATGTTTACTATATTTTCTCTGACGGTTATGCCGATCAATTCGGAGGGCCCAATGGGAAGAAATTTATGTACCGCCGGTTCAGGAATATGCTGATGGAAAACCATGCAAAGCCCATGGACGAACAGCATGCGATCCTGGAAGAAACAATTGAAGCCTGGATGGATGAAAGCGAACAGGAGCAATTGGATGATATTTTGGTTATAGGGGTCCGAATTCCCTAGCGAATTTGTTTTCATCAAATGATGATTAAATTTGAACCCCTAAAATTTTTAAATCCTAGCTATGGCGCTCAGGAAAAAGTATAGTAGTAGAAAAAGGAAATGATTGACCTTTACGCTTTGTACCAAAGAATGCATGATAATAATATCATGCTCACCTTTAAGGGCGAAGTCACCTTTGATCTTATCGATTCTATCCTTAAGATCATGGAAGGCCGCTTAGAGCAACTTGAAGATAACCGTAAGACCAAGAAAAAGGTCTATAACGTTCTTGTTGAATGCCTTCAAAATCTTTGCCACCACATCGATTTCTCCGAACCGGGGAAGATCGATCCCGATGATGAGCATGAGTATCTGCGAAAAAGTGCCATCCTGATCATTTTCAGCGATGACGATGCATATCATGTAGCTACTGGTAATTACATCGAAAACGAAAGTGTGAATAACCTGAATGGTTGGCTTGAAGAGATCAACTCCACCACCAAAGATGAGTTGCGCGCTTTGTATAAGAGGATCCTGGACAATGAAAAATTTTCCGACAAAGGAGGAGGAGGATTGGGTTTTATCGATATCGCCAGGAAATCAGGTCAGAAGTTGAAATACAACTTCCAGAAAATCAACGACCTATATTCATTTTTTAGTTTCCAAATAAATATTCCAAAGAATTAATTAGTGCAAAATGGATAGTTTAAAAATAACCGGTACAAGTCATACTCCAGATGTTGATTTCAATGCTGATGATTGTGTACTATCCTTAAAGGGACGTTCAACGCCTGAAAATTCGATTGAATTTTACCGTCCCCTACTGGAGTGGCTCGACCAATACGGTGAAACAAAGCCCACCAAAAAAACCAATTTGAATATCCGTTTGGAGTACTTCAATACCAGTTCCTCCAAGTGTATCCTTGACATTTTCAAAAAGGTCAACGGGCTATATAAAAACGGATTGGAGGTTGTGATCAATTGGTATTATGAGGAAGAGGATGAGGACATGGAAGAAGCCGGGGAAGATTACAGCGATCTGCTGGATGTTCCCTTTGAAATCATGATGATCGAGGAGGACTAAAAATGGCAAAAAAGGGGGTCTTCGAGAAGGAATCCGCTATCCTGGATCATATGCAGAACTTCCTGGAAAAGGATGATGTAAAGGATGAGGATTACAAGGAAGAGATCAAACAGGTTTCCCGCTACTATGAGGAACTCCTTGATCAGGCCAAACTGATCACCAAGGTAAGCGATCGCTTACAGAACAAGCTCAACAACCTGAATGCCAAGCTCAATGATAAGAACATTGAGCTTCAAAATACCATCGATGAGTTGACCAAGGCACGCGTGGGAAGGCGAGCTACGACCATTGCTCTTTTTGTAGCTGTGGGACTTTTTCTTATTTCGGAGGGGGTAGTGGAGCCTCAGATCGAGAGTGCTCTTGGGCCTGGTAATTTTGGACTTGGACTGGCCTTTAAAGGTGTTATCGCACTTCTTCTGAAGCCCATTGAAACCCTGAGCGAAAAACTTCTCATGAAGAGAGCACTCAAGGAAGCTGAAAGCAAAAGGGTTTCGGATCAGCGACTAGCGGCCGCTTCCTAGACCAATATTTTGTCCCCTTCAACAAAGGGGACCATCTCTGTCAAATTCTCTGAAACACAATATTCAAGATCATCTCCTTGATGGAGATTGCCTAATCTCTTTACGTGGGAAGCGTTTTTGAGAAATTCCAGGTAATTTCCACGGTTTTCCTTGAAAACCGAATGGGCAAGAAGGCTGGAATCATCAAGACACTGGAAATCAGGGAGCAATTCTTCGATCAAAGCCCCTGAGAGCAATGTATCCTCAAGGTTAACCTTGCCCTTCCATCCGGCACAATAAAAGACCACAGGTAAACCCGATGCCCTGATCTTATTTGCCACAGCTCTTTTATTGGTAAAGGCCCCGATCAACCTGATGCTGCTCTCTTTTGAGGAGTGTATTGCCCGCGTCCCATTAGTGGTCGTGATCGCAACAGCCTTGCCCTTCAGGTCCATATTCAGATACTCCCGCGGGGAATTCCCCAGATCAAAATCACCGATCTTCTCCCCATTTCTCTCCCCTGCCAAAAGGTATCCTTTGGCTCTCATTTTCCGGCATTCTTCAACTTGCTCGAATGCTCTGAGGTGATCAGCGTGATTGACAAAAGCAGCCACCATACATGTAGTTGCCCTGAGTACATCAATGATTACCACAACCTTGCCCTCAAGATCGAACTGATCGATCAATTCCGGACTCAGGCAGGTTTCGACCCCTGGCTTCATAGGGTTGGTGGAACAAAAGGAGGCCTTTTGATCTCAGCCTCGATCATTTTATCCCTGATCTCTATGAAGATCTTGTTCCCTGCTTTGCTAAATTCCTTCTTTACATAGCCAAGACCGATGGCATTGTTCAAAACCGGGGACTGAGAACCGGAAGTGACAACTCCAAGCTCTTCACCTTCTTCATTAAAGATCCTGTAGCCATGTCGTGGAATTCCCCTTTGAACCATAACAAAGCCGACAAGTCGACGGGTTACCCCCTCCTCCTTTTGCTTCAGCAGGCTTTCTGAATTGATAAATGGCTCATTGAATTTCGTGATCCAACCCAGCCCTGCCTCGAGGGGACTTGTGCTGTCATCGATATCATTACCATACAAGCAATACCCCATTTCAAGCCTGAGGGTATCCCTGGCTCCCAAGCCAACAGGAATTATCCCATCCTCGTTTCCGGACTCGAAAATGGCTTTCCAAAGGGCCTCGGCATTTTCGTTTTTGACATAAACCTCAAAACCACCTGCACCGGTGTAACCGGTGGCCGAAATGATCACATCGTCGACACCGCCAATTGAGCCTTCGACAAAGGTGTAGTATTCCATTTCACCAAGCTTGGTATTGGTAATTCGTTGCAGAACCTTTTCGGCATTGGGGCCCTGAACCGCAAAAAGGGAGTAGCTATCGGAATGATCGCTCACCGTACAATCAAAACTGTTCTGACTGTTGATCCAGTCCAGATCCTTGCCGATGTTCGATGCATTGACAACCAACAGAAATCTCGTTTCGGAAAAACAATAAACCAACAGATCATCAACTATTCCTCCCTTGTCGTTGGGCAGGCATGAGTATTGAACCTTACCGGGACTCAGCTTGGAAACATCGTTGGAAGTCACATACTGAACCAACTTGTAGGCCTCGGCTCCCTCAACAAAGAATTCCCCCATATGGGAAACATCGAACACCCCCACATTCTTCCTTACCTGAAGATGTTCAGTGATCCCCGAATCATATCGCACAGGCATATTGTAACCTGCAAATTCCACCATTTTACCTCCAAGGGATTCATGGAGGTCGTTCAATTGTATCTTTTTCAGATTGTCAGACATATATCAATAGATCAGAAAAGTGAATACTGCTTTGGCAGCAAATTAAATGATTTTCTATGCAGGGGTGTAACTCCCAATCTTGAAATGCCCTCCCTATGGGCCCTTGTGGGGTAGCCGAAATTCTTTCCCCATGCATAACCGGGAAACTTCTTGTCAAGCTCGATCATCTGCTGATCCCTTGTATGCTTGGCCAGTATCGATGCAGCGGCTATACACTGATACTTGGAGTCTCCCTTAACGATGCACTCATGTCTCACATCTTTGTAATGTGTAAACCTGTTGCCATCGACGAGAATACTCTCAAACGGAATACTGATCTTTGCGAGGGCTCGGTGCATCGCTAGAAATGATGCATTCAGAATATTGATCTCGTCTATTTCTTCGGGCAAGGCTTCTCCAATGCCATAGGCCGCGCTTTTATTGATTATTTTTTCAAAAAGCTCTGCCCTCTTTTTTTCCGACAGTTGTTTTGAATCATTGACGGAAGGAAGTGAGTCTCCATTCGAAAAGATCACAGCAGCCGCAACCACCGGCCCGGCGAGACAACCTCTCCCGGCTTCATCTACCCCAACCTCTACAATTCCTGAATTCTTTTGCACGGGTAGCTCTAGAACCATTGGCCGAGCTGTTTCACTGCCTTGTGATTGGTCAGGTCATAAGAGCATGGCACAACAGAGGTGTAATAATTGCGGATCGCCCATTCATCGGTATCCTCACCCCCATCCTTATCTATGAATTTTCCCGTGAGCCAAAAATATGGTGAACCCTGTGGGTCAATTCTCTCATCGAACTCTTCTTTCCATTTGGCCTCTGCCTGTCGACAAATACGGATCCCATTCAATTCCTTCCCGGGTTGAGCTTTGGGAAAATTGACATTCAAAGCGGTGCCCAAAGGATTCCCATGCCGGAGGGTATTCGATGCGATTTCGAGAATATGCTCCCTGCAATGATCCAATTCACCGTTGTGGTCATAATCACAGACCGAAAACCCAATAGCGGGAAGTCCTTCGACAGCGGCTTCTATGGCGGCAGACATGGTACCCGAGTACAACACGTTGATGGAGGTATTGCTTCCATGGTTGATCCCGCTCACGACCAGATCAGGAACGCGATCTCCCAAAAGATGGTGCTTCGCAAGTTTTACGCAGTCGGCCGGCGTCCCCGAACATTCATAAGCCACCACACCATCGAAAATATCATTGGAATAAAGCCTGAGCGTTTCTCCAATGGTGATCGCATGTCCCATTCCGGATTGTGGGCTGTTGGGCGCTACAACCATTACCTCCCCAAGTGTCTGCATCAACTCAACCAGCACACGGATCCCTTTAGAGGTAATACCATCATCGTTGGACACAAGGATCAAAGGTTTAGTCGGCATCTTTTTTTTTGGGTTTGTACAAAGAATTATAATAGTTCACCACCTGGATAAGCCCCTCTCTCGTACCGTAGGCCACCTTGTTTTCCTTGATAAAATCCTTGACCTGATCTTCCTTGGATCCCATGACCTGTACGAGCTGCTTTTTCTTTTCGCTGTATTCCATGATATCATAATCCTGATCCTTTCGGCTGGATTTTTTCATAAAGAAGTAAGCGTAGTCAACCATCCTTCTCGTGGAATAAAAGGTGGTATTGGTGAAGTAGTCGAATTGGGGGAGCGTTTCTATATAGACCGACTCCCTTGCAAGCAAAGAGAGTCTTCCAATGACCAGGATCTCAAAAAATAGAAGTGGCTTATAGGTGGAGTAAGGGTTATAACCAAATACGGCAAAGACCCTTTCACGTTTGAGAACATTGTCATCAATGATAAAGCCGGTTGTTTTCTTTGGAGTAAGGGTGACGATCCTGTTTCCAAACTTGTACTGAAGAATGTTTTCGCTGAGATCGTATTTCAGCTCTCCCTTGAGGGTATCTCCGGATCTAAGTACGACCTTGCCTTCGTGCCAGACATCCTGCGAATGTTCCTGGGCAAAAACCCAAACAGTCAACAAAAAGAAAAAAACTGAAAAGATTACCCTCTTAGCCATGTCCCTTCAAAATGGAATGGCCCATTTTATCTCTTTTGGTTTTTAAATAAACCTCATTGTGCGGATTAGACCCTGTATCTATGGCTATGCTGTCAACAATCTCCAGACCATAGCCCATCAGACCCGCTCTTTTCTTAGGATTGTTGGTGATCAGATTGATCTTCCTGACACCCAGATCCCTCAAGATCTGTGCCCCAACACCATAATCACGTTCGTCCATTTTGAATCCCAAGGCAAGATTGGCTTCGACTGTATCCATTCCCTCTTCCTGCAGCTTGTAGGCCTTCAATTTGTTCAACAGGCCAATACCTCTGCCTTCCTGGTTCATATACAAAACAACCCCACTTCCGTTTTCTTCTACCATTTTCATTGCCCCATGCAATTGATTGCCACAATCGCATCTGAGTGACTCGAAAATATCTCCTGTCATGCATGATGAATGCACACGAACCATCACAGGATCGTTTTCTTCCCATTCGCCTTTGGATAGGGCAAGGTGTAAATCACCGGTATTGGTCTGCTTATAGGCATGCAGATCAAAATATCCATACTTCGTTGGGAGCTTGACGGAAATCTCATGCTGTATAAGTGACTCTTTTTCAAGCCTATAAGAGATCAAGTCCTTTATGGTGATCAGTTTTAGATCAAACTTATCGGCAACCTCGCGGAGGTCCGGTAAGCGAGCCATGGTACCATCTTCATTGAGGATCTCCACCAAAACACCAGCCGGCTTGAACCCCGCCAACCTAGCCAGATCTATGGCAGCCTCGGTATGCCCTGTTCTACGAAGCACTCCTCCCACCTTGGCTTTTAGAGGAAAGATATGCCCGGGTCGGCCCAGATCTTCGGGCTTGGTCCAATCCTCAACCAGTGCCTTCACGGTCATTGACCGGTCGCTTGCAGAGATACCGGTTCCACAACCATGCCCAAGCAAGTCAACCGAAACAGTAAATGGGGTTTCGTGCACAGCCGTATTTTTTCCCACCATTAGCTCAAGACCTAGCTCTTCGCAGCGTGCCTCCACCAGGGGAGCACAAATCAACCCCCTGCCATTCTTTGACATAAAATTGATGATCTCAGGTGTGATGCACTCTGCAGCACAAATAAAATCCCCTTCGTTTTCCCTGTCTTCATCATCTACGACGATGACCACCTTTCCATTCTTGATATCCTGAACCGCTTCCTCGATCGAATCAATTAAAATTTCTTCTTTGTTCATCTTCCGCAAAGTTAACTTTCCTTGGCTATACCCCTAACAATATCGTGTCACTACTTGGTTTGAAAGCCTTGGGAAGAAAATAGGAAGAAGGAAAAGAAAAAGCCAAAGAAAATTGCCCCTTTCTGAGCTTCCAAATAATTCTCCGTAATGAAGCATCCTAATACATAAAATATGAAAATAAGCAGTGGATAATCCCGCGAAGCAAAACCCTGCTTCAACCCGAGGGCAATCATCAATGCAAACAGAATAATTGCGATCAGTCCGTTATGATGCCAAAAACCAAGAAACTGATTGTGCTCGTTGAATTCCTCTCTGACGCCGAACTCAAATCCTATTTCTCTCTTTTCCTCTTGAAACAATCGATCGGAATCACCGGTGCCAGGTCCAAATATGGGTCTCCTTGCAATCCCCTTTATGGCAGCCGTCCATAGTCCGGCTCTCATATTCAGGCTGTTCCAATAACCTTCAGCGTTTTCCGGATCCGCAGACCAGTCCTGTTGCCTGAAGCTATCAAAAGAAAGGGCAAACCTTTCTTTGATCGGACGATACTGAGATATGGAGCTGAAGAACAAAAACCCAATCACAGCAAAAGATGCAATAGCCGCTAAACCAACTCCCCATCTTCCCCGGATAAAGAACAGGGCAATAAAGCAAAGGCTCCAGACCGCAAATACCATCTTGACCGCGAGAAGGACGAAAAAAAACATGAGCAGCCCGGAAACCACCAATGTCACAATGGACCTTTGCCATATCGAAAATCCATTTTCTAGAAGTTCATTCATCAATAGTAACAGGGCAAAACCTACATACATAGCCAGGTAAACAGCACTGATCCCGATATTTCCTGACAGGCCACTATAGGTATAGAAGATCACATGGAAATATTTAAGCCCGTCCAGCTCGTAGTTCTGCATAGCCGAGAGGGCCAAAGCCACAAACAGACATAGCAGCAATGATAAAATGAAGGCCTTCAAAATGACCCTCAAGTCTTTCTTGGAAAAACCTCCGCCAAAGAGGAAAAAAAAGGGAAATATCAGTAGTGAAAGTTGCTTCTCAATATAGTACCATCCCGCTGCCTGCTCGGTTGAGTAGCTCATACCGATCAACGCCCAAAGGAATGGAAATACCAGAATCCAAAATCTGAGGGAAAGAAGCTTTTTAATGGACCATGGGTCGAGGGCGATCATCGCCATACTTGCGATTCCAAACCCCCAGATCGTATAGCTGCTTAGGTTATAGAACCAGGAGACGGTAAACGGAAGGCTTATGACAATGAGCACACCAAATACCAACCTGGCTCGTTGGAGAACTAAAAAGTATTTTTGATCACTCAATGGCTTTTTCTTTGCAAAATAGAAAACGCAAAAGGAACTCCTTCATTTTAAAGTTTCAAGCATAGATATTGGATCCAAAAGAACTCAAAGTATTAGTCCTCCATAATTCCTACCTGAAATTTGGTGCTGAGGATCTTGTTTTTCAATCTGAGACAGAAGGATTGAAAAAAGCGGGGATCAAGGTGCTCACCTACAATTTTAGTAACAAGGACTTCACCGAATTGCCGACCCTAAAAAAATTCTCAGCCCTGAAGTCGAATGTTTCAACAGAGACCATTGTTTCAGGAATCATTGCCTCTGAAAACCCCGACCTGATCCATATCCACAACCCCTACTTCCAAATCCCGATCAGGCTTTACCAGACTATTCACAAACTGGGAGTCCCGATCGTCCAGACCCTCCATAACCTCAGAATGGTTTGCCCGAAAATATCCCTCTGGCGAAATGGCAGAGATTGCAAAAAATGTCCAAAATCCGGTTCATACCTTCCCTCTGTCGTTCATAAATGCTACCGGAATTCTTACAAGGATTCGGCCGGGATGGCTCTCTTTCTGAGGAATTTTAAGAGGGGAGGCTTTGAAGAAATGATCTCAACTTTCATTACGCTCAGTGATCGTCATAAGGAACTTCTATTGAAAAATGGATTCAAGGGCAAAAACCTCGTAGTAAAACCCCATTTTATTCCCGATGAATTTCAGGTGCCGGAAAAACCAAAAAAGCTTGATCAGTTGCTCTTTGCCGGAAGATACTCGGAAGAAAAGGGAATTTTGCAATTGATTGAGGCGTGGAAAGCCGAGAAAAGGAATTCACATCTGATACTGGTCGGGCAAGGCCCACTGGAGGAAGATGTCAAAAAGGAGATCAGCTCCAACAACCCAAATAAGACAACCATGCTGGAGCATATGACAAGAGAAGAGATTCTTATGCTCATGCAGGAAAGCGGCGCCCTCGTGGTTCCCAGTTTGTTAGAAGAACCTTTCGGCCTTGTCAATATCGAATCGCTCTCGGTAGGGACACCAATTCTTGCCTCAAAAAAAGGGGCGATGAGACAATTGATCCGGGAGGGAAAATCCGGGATGTTCTTTAATCCTGAAGACCAAAGATCCATATTGAAAACACTTAGATTCCACGATGAGCAACCAGAGGTTTTCAGAGAAATGGGCAATTATGCCAAGGCCAACATTGATCCTATATACCGGGAAAGCCCCAATATCCGGGCCCTGATCAAAATCTATTCGGATACCCTTTCTCTTGATTGAATATTCAACCTGGCAATAACACAGGCAGTAAGAATGTAATAAATGAATATTAGGGAATTGTCAACAAAGAAAACACCAGAGGTGTAGAGCATAACCATCACTCCGAGAAAAGATTTGGAATATAGACTGTACAATATGAAAAACATTCCGAAGCAGCCTATGACTCCATAATCGAAGAGCATCTTCATATAATCATTGTGCGGATTTGCGAACTCAGACCTGTCTATCCAATCAGGCCGAACAAACTCTATAAGGTACTTATCCGCTTGCCCAGGACCGTGACCAAATAGCCTCTCAGGAATAGTGGCTTCGAAGAATGCCTTTTTTAAAGCAAAGACGTAAGCCTCTCGCCCCATTAAGAATTTGTCAACAGAAGCAGTGCCTTCCGTGTCCATAAGATCTACAAAGAACCTGCTGGTCTCAATCAGATAAAAACCAATAACGAAGCTTATCAGGAATAATGCCAGGAGAAACAACATCAACTTGATGTTACCGATATTCTTTCCAAAAAGCAGGTAAACGATCATTCCGCCACCGAAGGCAGGGATGAAACCAAGAAAAATACTACGCTTTCCCGAAATAACGACTAATATGAGTGAAGCAATCAGCCAGAGATATTTTCTTCTCATAAAGAACACAAGGAAGAAAAGCCCGAAGACAACACCATTGTGAAATTCTGTGCCCTCATTGTAGTTC
>JANQHS010000388.1 GCA_028282565.1 Cytophagales bacterium
TACCGGGATTGTCGGGCCAAATGGATGTGGAAAGTCTAATGTTGTCGATGCTATTCGCTGGGTGCTCGGAGAGCAAAAAATCAAGAATCTCCGCTCTGACAAGATGCAAAACATCATTTTCAACGGGACCAGCAAGAGAAAGCCGCTTCAACTCGCCGAAGTCTCCCTGACCTTCTCCAACACAAAAAACATTCTCCCAACAGAATATTCCGAGATCACGACCACCAGAAAGTACTTCAGGTCCGGAGAAAGTGAATACCAGTTGAACGGAGTGACATGCCGCCTCAAAGACATCACCGATCTGTTCGTCGATACGGGCATCGGCCCCGATTCTTATTCCATTATTGAACTTGGCATGGTCGATGACATTCTTCAAAACAAGGATGGAGCCAGAAGAGCAATATTTGAAGAAGCCGCCGGGATATCCAAATTTAAAATCAGAAAGAAGCAAACCCTGAAAAAGCTTCAGGACACGGATGCGGATCTGGAAAGGGTCGAAGACCTGGTCTTCGAGATCGAAAAGAATATGCGTTCCCTGGAAAGGCAGGCCAGGCAGACCAAAAGGTATTTTGAACTAAAGCAGGAGTACAAGGATCTCTCACTCAAACTTGCCAGACTCACTGTTGAGGATCAAAAAAAACAGCTGGAGAATACCGAAAGATCCATAAAGGAGGAAGAGGATAAAAAGATCGGGATACAGGCGAAGATCTCCGCCATTGCTGCCGAACTGGAAAAGATCAAATCCAACCTCGTAAATGAGGAAAAAGCACTTTCCGAAAAGCAGAAAGAGCTAAATGACCAGCTTGGAAAAATCAGGAATACCGAAAGCGAAAAGCAGATCAAAAATGAAAGGCTTAAATTCCTGAATTCCAGAGTGGAAACGATACATTCCGACCTTGAGAACGACAAAAAATTAAAAGAAAGACTGAAGTTTTCAATCCAGGGAATAGAAAAGGAAAAGAGCGAACTCGAAAAGAAGTATTCTCTGTCCAAAACCGAAAGAGAGGCTCAAGAACTGGAAACTCAGAAAATAAGGGAAAAAGCCAATGGGAACCTGGAAGCCTATCGAAACCTGGAAGAGGATCTTAGAAACACGCAAAAGGACTTCGACGAACACTCAAGGGTAATTGAGATCGGTGCGGTTCAGATCTCCACTCTCGAAGGGCAATTGGAAGATAGTCAGCAGAACAAATCAGAACAGGAAAAGGCTATTCAGGAATTTGATACCAGACTGAAGGATATTATCAAAAGCGAAGAGGAGATCTCAGATTCTTTCGAAAAGGTAGAGCGCGAAAAAAACAACTTATCTGAGGAGATCGAAAAGGCAGAGTCTGAGATTAAGGAGTCAGCAAGGGATCTGGATAACCAGTTAAGAAAGCTTGAAGCCAAGGAGAATGAACTCAGGCTAACCCAAAGCATGGTGGATAATCTTGAAGGCTATCCTGAGGCCATCAAATTCCTGAACAAGGAAAAGAAATGGTCCAAAAAATCCCCTTTACTTTCCGATGTTTTGAGCACTTCTGAAGAATACCGCCTTGCCATCGAAAATTATCTGGAACCTGTCTTGAATCACTATGTTGTCCAGAACAGGTCAGAAGCGCTAAAGGCCATAGATCTTTTGAGCGGTTCATCAAAAGGTAAAGCGAATTTTTTCCTGATCGACTCTATCCGGGAAACCAAATCCAAAATACCGGAAATCCTCAATCAGGCCATACCGGCAACCGAGGTGGTCGACTATGACCCCGCCTATCAAAAACTGGTTCAATACCTATTGGGCGATGTGCTTATCGTAAATGAAGTCCAGGACATTCCGGATAACCCCGCCGAGGCAATATGGATCACCAAGGACGCCAAGGTAGTCCAAAAGAAGTTTTCCATTTCCGGTGGATCGGTGGGTCTTTTTGAAGGGAAAAGAATTGGCAGGATCAAAAACCTGAAAAACCTCAAAAAGGAAATTGCGCAGCTTCAAAAGGAATCCGAATCAGGAAAAATAACCCTTGAAACCAAGGAGCAAAATCTGGAAAATCTTAAGGCTAGGTTAAACCAACTTCCCTTTCAAGAGGTACAGGATAATCTAAATCGAGTAAGGCGGGAAAAGGTTGAGTTTGAAAGCCGGAAAGAGCAGATCGAGAAGATCCTCAGCCAGGGTCAAAGCAAAAAGGACTTCGTAGGTGAAAAGATCCGTCAATTAAGGGCAGATACCGAAAAGTCTATACCTCAAAAAGAGGTTCTGGGTGCCAAACTGGAGGTACTGCAAAAACAATTTGAGCAATCCAAAAGCGAACTTGATCAGGTTCAGGAAGAATTGGCAATTCAGGAATCTGCCTTGGAAAAGATCAAGTTTGAGGAGATCAGAATAGAAAACGAATTAAAGGGGTTAACCCAGGACCAGGGTTACAAGGAAAACACATTAGGGGAAATTGAGGAAAGGCTTGGCAAGAATGATGTTGAGCTGAAGGAGAAGGATGAATCGATCAAGGAGCTTCTTAAAAACGATGAGGTCCAGGAATCCGACCTGATCGGCCTCTATGAAGAAAAGGAAAGGATCGAAAAAGAACTCAATGCAGCTGAAAAAGCCTACTACAATGTTAGAGAGGTCATCAATTCCAGGGAATCAGAGCAGAGAGAGCTCAATCAGAAAAAGGAGGTATCCGATGGTGTGATCTTGAGTTTCAAGGATAAGCTCAATCAAATTCAACTGGATCTTACCTCGGTAAAAGAAAGGTTATCGGTGGAGTTTGAGGTTGACTTTGATCAATTCCTAAGGACCGATATCGATGAAGAACAAAGCCTGACAGAGTTGGAGGAACTTGTCGAAGCCGTAAAGGGAAAACTTGATCGGATCGGACCTATCAACCCTATGGCATTGGAGGCCTTTGAAGAAGTAAAGGAACGACATGAATTCATTCTCAAACAAAGAGAAGATCTTGAAAATGCAAAAGCCTCACTCCTATCCACCATCGACGAAATAGACAAGGTTGCTACCAAGACTTTTCAGGATGCTTTTGATAAGATCAGGGATAATTTCATCGAGGTGTTCAGAACACTGTTTTCCGAAGGTGATACCTGTGATTTGAAGTTGGTCAACCCGGAAGACCCCTTGAACTCCGAAATTGAGATCGTTGCCAAGCCAAAAGGAAAACGCCCTCTGACCATAAACCAGCTTTCAGGCGGAGAAAAAACACTGACCGCAACCTCCTTGCTTTTTTCGGTTTACTTACTGAAACCGGCACCTTTTTGTGTATTTGATGAGGTAGATGCACCTTTGGATGATGCGAACATTGACAAATTCAACAACATCATAAACGAGTTTTCAAACCAGAGTCAGTTTATCATCGTGACCCACAATAAGAGAACCATGGCAAATACCAAAATGATCTACGGGATCACAATGGTAGAAAGCGGGATCTCCAGAGTGGTACCTGTGGATTTAAGCAATCTGAATTAATGGCGACCCAAAGGTTAGTTGATAGCCGTAGGGGTTTCGGAACTCCTGCGGTGTTCTTTACCGCCATTTCCACAATCCTTGGAGCAATTCTCTTTCTTCGATTTGGTTATGCGGTAGGAAACGTTGGTCTTCTTGGAGCCTGGGCCATCATCGTACTGGGGCATTTGGTCACGATTCCCACCGCAATGGCAATTGCCGAAATCGCCACCAACCAGAAAGTGGAAGGAGGTGGAGAGTACTTCATCATTTCCCGTTCTTTCGGGTTGACTGTAGGCGGAGCGATCGGAACAGCCCTGTACATCTCGCAGGCCATTTCTGTCGCCTTTTACATCATTGCCTTTTCGCAGGCCTTCGAACCTGTTTTTGAATATCTGTTGGCCAAATATGCCATCCACATATATGATTATAGGATCATATCGATCCCTTCGCTATTGGCCCTGTTCTTCCTGATGATCAGTAAAGGTGCTTCGTTGGGGGTAAGAACACTGTACGTGGTTGTCTCGGTGCTGGCAGTAGCCCTGGTATTCTTCTTTCTCGGAGGGGGTGACAACCCGGCCCTTGCGGAGGGATTCAAAATGAACATCAGGATCGATGACCCGAATTCCTTTTTCCTGGTTTTTGCCATCTGTTTTCCTGCCTTTACCGGAATGACTGCAGGCGTAGGATTATCAGGAGATCTGAAGGATCCAAGGAAATCTATTCCCAGAGGGACTTTCGCTGCGACCATTTTCGGAATGCTGGTCTATATGGCGATCGCCTTCAAGCTCTATATATCAGCAAGCCCTGAAGCGCTTAATGACAAACAATTGATCATGAGCGACATTGCCATCTGGGGCCCCATCATTCCTATTGGACTTGCTGCGGCGACAATTTCTTCTGCTTTGGGTTCGATGATGGTGGCTCCTCGAACCTTGCAGGCACTTGCAGCGGATAAAAACCTTCCCTTTAAACCAGCCAATTATTGGCTTTCTAGAGGTGCAGGAAAGACCAATGAGCCAAACAACGCCACTTTGGTCACCACACTCATAGCGATGGTTTTCGTGATCATTGGTGATGTAAACACAGTAGCCGGCATCATAACCATGTTCTTCATGCTAACCTATGGGTCGATTTGCATGATCTCATTTTTCGAGCACTTTGCTTCGGATCCTTCCTACCGTCCTTCCTTTAAAAGCAAATGGTACTTCTCCCTTCTGGGCGCGGTCATGTGTCTGATCCTGATGCTTCAG
>JANQHS010000016.1 GCA_028282565.1 Cytophagales bacterium
GTTACAGATGATGAGGGCAGTGAGATCCTCGATGCTCCCTATCTGACCAAATAAAAAAGGCGATCACCCTTTTCCACCCTTTTCAGCGAGCTGGAAACGGGCCAAACCTTCTTCTCCTCATTCAAAAGAAACAAGGGCACCCTGGAATACTCCTTGTCCTCCAGCAGCATCTTGAAATGGTCCTTGCTATCGATCTTGATCTCCCTGATCTCCTCGTTTTTCCGAACCAGGTCCACCAAAGAATAAAAATCCACCATACCATTGAACAACAATGTTTCGGGAAGTTCCTCCTCAGAAACTCTAGACTCCAACCTTGAGCGTATTCTGAAGGTCTTGTTATCTCCAAATTCCTCTTCCAAGACCTTGCAGGCATGCAAATTCACCTCGGTATTTGGTGTGATGGCCCATAGTTGCCCGAATTTCCCGAAGTCGAACTCATCCAGTCCGAATTCGCTCAGAATATTGGGATAATAGACCGGCAGGCCCATTTTGGTGGCTTCCTCAAGGCTCTTTTTGTTGATGTCAGAAAGGATCACACTTACCCCAAGACCCTGGATCAATTTGGCCAGTTTCCTTGTTGCCTCGTTGGCACCTAGAAAAATAATCCCATAGGCCTTGGGATGATGGACTCCCAGAACCTTTGCCACCCATCTGGCGGAGAATCCTTCTATGATCACGGTGCCGAGGATAACAGAAAAAGTCAGGGGCAGGATCTTTCTTACCACCTCGGCATCAAAGAATTCCATATCCAGACCTTCCAGTCTCAGAGAAAAAACCGAAGCTACACCAGCGGCAACGATCCCGCGAGGACCGATCCATGACACAAATAGTTTCTCATTCAATGAGAGCTGCCTGCCTGCCGAGACAAACACGCCAATTGGCCTGACCACCAGAATAATGATCAGTAAAACCCCGAGACCACCCCAACCCAGGGATTGGATATCCACTAGATCGATCCTGGATGAAAGAATGATGAAAAGTATGGATACCAAAATGGTCACCACATCGGCCTTGAAACTCAAGATCTCCTCAATATACCTGATCTTCTTGTTGGCCAGAATAATGCCCATCAGGGTTACAGCCAACAGACCTGATTCACTTTGAAAAACATCCGCGATGGTATATGCCAGGATGACGATCGAAAGGATCACCACGTTTTTCAGATAATCCGGGATCAAATTCCTTTTGATAAGAACAGAGATGAACTGGGCAAAACCGTAACCCACAATGACTCCTGTGAGGACCTTGAGACCGAAGGCCAAGAAAATATTGAGATAGGATTCTCCGTCGGCAAGGACTACAATGTACTCGAAGATCAAAATCGCGGTGATGGCTCCAATGGGGTCTATCAGGATTCCCTCCCATTTGAGGATTGCAGCCACATTGCTCTTGGCTCTGACATTTCTCAGGATCGGACCGATCACGGTTGGACCGGTCACCATGATGATAGCCCCAAACAGTATCCCAAGCTTCCATGAGAAACCAGTCAGCATTACTGCGGCTGCCCCGGCACCCAAAATCGAAACCATTCCACCAATGATGATCAGGTTTCTGATAACACGCCCAAGGTTTCGTACTTCTCCAATTTTGAGCGTAAGCCCGCCTTCAAAAAGGATCAAACCAACAGAAAGAGAAATGAAATCGAAAAGATAACCACCCTGAAACAACTGATCCCCATCGATAAATTTCTGATTGTCCGGAGATATCAGTTCCCAGATCGGCCCGGCGATCAATCCCGTCAGGATCAATGGTACTATGGAAGGAATTTTAGCCTTCCAGGCAAACCATTGGGAAAATATCCCAAGAACAAGAATAGCAGATAGTTCAATCACAACTACCCAAAATATGGAGAATTCACCAAATCAAATAGTTGCGTCGGTTTTAGGTCAGACCTAAAACTTCGCTCTCACCCCAAAAAGGAAATTCGTTCCGGCCTGGGGAAAATAGAACGGGGTCGTACCCGATACATAACCGTTCGAAACATACTCGGTGTCAAAGATATTGTTGATCAAAAGGGTGAATCCCAATTCGCGGATACCTTTGGGGTAAATATTATACCTCATCCTGATATCGTTGAGAAAATACGGATCAAGAGTCAGGCGATCGTTGTTTGTATTGGACAGATGCTGTTCCCCAACATACTTTGAAAGCAGGCTTAGTTCGAATCCACTAAAGGGCAACCAGGACAATTCACTGGCCGCTATGGCCTGAGGAGAAAAGGCGATCGGTGTGGTTTCGGTTCTCAACTCCCCGGAGGCGGTTTCAAAAGTATAATCGATGTTCTGGTTTGTACTCAGGGTTAAATTGGGTACCCACCTGAACCTGGGGTGAAAATTGAATTGCCCGACAAGTTCGATCCCGGCCCGGTAACTCTGCCCGACATTTTCTCGGATCGGAGCGCCTACATCGTTTAATTCTCCTGAAAGTACCAGCTGATTTTGATAGTACATCAGATAACCCACTACTTCATAGGCGGCATTGATCCCTCTTCTTCGATAGCCCAATTCAAAGTCATATAATGTTTCAGCCTTGGGCTTTTCCTGATCAAGATTGCCCAGGTAATCGGCTCGATTTGGTTCCCGGTTCCCTACAGCCATAGAGAAATACAAGTTTGCAAATTGATTGAGGGAGTAAGTCAATCCTGCCTTGGGGTTGAAAAAATGGAATTCATCGCTAAAATCAAGTAGCAAGTCTCCTTCAGCTATGCCATCAACCTTGTACTGAACACCCCGGTATTGCAGATCGGCAAAAAGCGACCATTTGGGCATAAAGGAATATGACCATTTGGCATAACCGGTAAAATCGGTTTTGTCTCCGGTATTGTGGTAATACTGATGTCTGATCTCGGAATTAGACGCGTACCTGGCCCAGATGACCTGGCCAAAATGACGACCATCATACTGGCTCGCCGCCAATCCGATGACCAGATTACTTCTGCCTTTGTTCCTTTCTACATTGGCCGTGACTCCGTAAAAATCATTGTCCAACCATTTCCTTCTGATCAGATCGGTATCGGTAATGGTATCGTCTCCGACAATCACGGGTTGGAGACCATAAAAATCCAGATTGGTCTGATATCCCTGGTTCACGTCCATGTATTCTTCAAAATATCCCCGCCCATAGGTATAGTGAACAGCCATGTTTCCCTTCCAGCCCTCTCCAAGCTCTTTTGACAGATCCTGAGATAGATGAAGTTGAAAATGGTCCTGGGAATAGTTGTCTACCTGACTGTCATAATAAAATCTGGTACTACCATCGGGGTTTGTTACCAAGCCGGCATTGTTTTGGGTTCGATTGTTCGCCAAAGTGGCGGAGTCAATTCCATACCAGCTTTGGTAGGTTCTTTCCCTCCCACCGAATGCAATAAATTTAATGATCGTCCTTTTGTTGATGTAAGCCGCTGAACCATAATAAGAACGCAGCTCGGAACTGGCCCGATCCACATATCCGTCCGAGTTGATGGCAGAGAACCGCCCTTCAAAGTTCCAATGATCGTTGATCAAACCGCTTCCCGCCTGGGCAGAAAACTTCTTGGTATTGAAGGAACCATAAGATCCTTCGAGTTGACCATAGGCCTGATTTTCGGAATTCAGGGTCTGCATGTTCACTGTCCCCCCAAAAGCTCCGGCACCGTTCGTAGACGTGCCCACCCCTCTTTGGATCTGCAGGTTTTGAGTGGAAGCCGCAATGTCAGGAATATCCACCCAGAAGACTCCCTGAGATTCCGCGTCATTGTACGGGATGCCATTGATGGTAACATTGATCCTGGTTTGATCGCTACCCCTAATTCTCATACCGGTATAGCCCACGCCATTTCCGGCATCCGAGGTCGTCACCAAACTGGGAGTCCATTGGAGCAGATATGGGACATCCTGACCAAAATTGTTCTTTTCAAGATACTCCCCGGATACTTCCTGATAGGTCATCGGGGTTCTGTCATCTGCCCGTGTAGCTGATACTATGACCTCATCGGTCCACTGGTTTGAGCGGACGAGCTGAATATCTTGATCAGAATCGGATGTTAGTTCAATAGTATCTGAGAATGGAAGATAACCAACAAATGATACCTGGATAATGTATTGACCTTCATCCAGGTCTGAAAAGGCAAATTCTCCGTTTTCGTTGGTCGTAGTCGCAAGAAAAGTTTGATTCAATATCACGTTGGCGCTTTGAAGAGCATTTTGGGATTCCGAATCAACTACTTTTCCTCGTAGGGAAATCTGGCCATAGCACAGGCCAATGTGCATGCTCAATGCACAAATTAGAATGAGTTTCTGCATGGGATTCAAATTTATCTCTCCGGAATTCCTACGGCTGCACTACCAGCTTCAGGTAATAAGGGTGTGATCTCAGCCCGTTGTTTTAAGGCACCCCTGATTTCCGGTGGACCAAATTTATAAAATAATTGAGTTCAGGAAATCACTTTTTGAATGGTCCGGATCAGATCGCTTTCATAGGGATCGACCCGACCATCGGAAAAGGTAATTTCAAAGATCCCGTCCATCATGGCTTTGGCGTCGGAAGAATCACCATAAACCCTGGGAACATAGGTCTTGATGAATTCCATTCTGTCATCGAGACTGTGATTTTTATATTCTATGAGTACAGATTGAAGGATCCCACTGTAATCCGAATCATCAACTTTCAGGATATCATATTGATCAAGAAACTCTTCAAGCTCACTCTCAGTCACCTTGAAATCCGCCTGAATGGCACAGAGGTAGAGATATACCGAAAAATAGTTCTTGGTCCAGGTTTCGATGTTGCTGTGGTTGATCATCTGAATATCGGTATGGTTTGGCCTGAAAGTATTTGATCTAAAGATAATGATTAAGATCCGTGATTCAGCTCCCCGGATCGATCAGAGGAAATGACGGAATTGAGCCTCCTCACCTCCTTGATCAGAAGTTCTACCCTACGTTTTGAATCCCCTTCGATCATAAGGTAGGGCACATTTAGGCTTTCCAGTTTTCGTTGAAAAAATGAGAACATGCTTTCTGAGGTATCAGGACCCCTCGATGGGTCGGGAACCCAATCGAATTCGGGTCTGCACAAAAAATACCTGTCATAGCGCTGCTTTTCGATCAGCTCTCCCAGCCCCTTGGGCACTTGACCAAAATACCATTCACTGTAAATGAGTGATGACAATAGATTCGTATCCATGAGGACCAGGTCTGCATCCGGGTTATCCACCTTAAGTCGTTGTTCATTCTTCAACTGCCCCTTGACGATCAGTTCCACATCCGGAAAGACCAGCTCTCTCGCCAAATTCAACACATACTCCCTGGCATATTCCTCCGAATAAGGAATGCCAAATTCCCGATGCAGCGATTCAGCCAGTGTCGTCTTTCCACTGCACTCCGGACCGATCAGGACTCCTACTTTTCCGCCCATGCCAATTTTCTTCTCCAGGTCATCAAGCCATAAATAGCCATTACAGTGTACAAAAGAAATAACAAAGATGTCTGATAAAGCTCCTTGTAGACATAGAGTCCCGTTGATACCAGATCAACAACGATCCAAATCAGCCAGTTTTGGATGATCTTCCTGGTCATCATCCAGGTGGCGATAAAGCTGAAGACCGTGGTGGCGCCATCCAGGTAGGGAACATCAGAATCGGTAAGACTATCCAAATAATAGCCAAAAACCGGTGTAAGAAGTGCGCCAATAATCAACCAATTTCTTAGGACCGAAAAGGGCAGGTATTTCACCCCCTGATCGACTATTTCCCCGGGTTTTTTGGCCCATGAATACCAGCCATAAACAGCGATGGCCAGGTAATATATCTGAAGAAGGGAATCGCCATAAAGTTTGGAAACGAAGAAAATATAGATGTAAACCGCAGAGGAAAGGAATCCGAAAAGCCAGCATATGATATGCTCCCGGGCGTTGAAAAAAACAAAAAGAAGGCTAAAAATAACTCCCAGGGACTCAATTTGCCATATTTCCATAAAAAACAATATGCGTATAAAAAAAGAAGACTGACTCGGAAACCAAGCCAGCCTTAAACTACGCACTAAACCAAGAAACTAAATCTTTAAATCTTCTACTGTTGAAGACATTCGCGCTCGGAGACTTTTGCTTCGAACCGCAATGATCTTACCGGTACAAAGATAGTTTAGCACCTAATCCCTCCAAGTGGAATAAACCTAAAAAAGGTATGTAAGATTTTACCGGTTTGGTGTCTGTTCTCCCGAGTGAAAGAACTGGCTTTTGGGCTTGATGGTAAAAAAACCCAGTTGCTCAACTCTGGAAGATCTTACCGGTAACCCGCTTAGTTTACCGGGTGTCCAGTGGCTCCTTTCGATCATGTCCATGGCCACCACATCGCAGTTTCCTTCCAGGGGTTCTAACAGTTTAATATTGGTCACCCTCCCGTTTGGTTCCACAACAAAGAAGACCTTCACGTAGCCATTGATCATTTTGACTTTTGCCTCCTCAGGAAATACCAATTCCTGCTTTACATACTCGTCAAAAGTGTCATATTTCCCAACAAATGATGGCTCCTCATCCAATTCCACCGGCTTCCAAACGATATTGGTAGAAAGCTTGGGGTATTCGGCTTCCTGATATCCTCTCTCATTGGTAATTGTTGCAAACTTATAGGGATTGAACTTGAACTTCAGTTCTCCGATGCCCGCAACCTTCCTGCCTTTCTTGATCGCCGGATCCCAGAGCAGAAGATCAGCAATACGCAGCGCCTCAGCATCTACGTCTTTACCCACACCTTCAGTGATCTCGGTATTGGTAACATTGCCTGCGGAGTCTACATGCACATCGATCATCACCCTGCCTCCTATGGTCTTATTAATCGAAGTCTGAGGGTAATTCAATTCCTGGAGGAAGATCCTCTTAAATTCCTTATTACCTCCATAATTGATTGGATCCGAGTCCTTTTCCTGGGCAAAAGCCAAAAAGGGGATCAGGATCAGTATGTTTATGACTAAGGGTTTCATAAGCTATTATTCAAAAAATGATTTTGCCGATTCGATATTGTTGATCCTGAATTGTATCGGAAATCTGTATCGAATTCGGCCTGGTTTTCCATCTATATACCCGGGCTTCCAAAGGGTGTTTCTCATCACCCTCAAGGCTTCTTCATCGCAGCCTCCTCCAATTCCCTCAACCACACCAACATTGGTCACCCTTCCGGTTGGTTCTACTACCAGGGAAACCTCAACAATTCCTTCCACACCGCTGCTAAAAGCCATTTGGGGGTATTCGAGGTTGCGGCTCAGATAGTTCTCAAAGCTGCCTCCGGAATTGAATACAGGTCCGGGATTCGCGGCTTCAAGCGGCATGATCTCAGTTGGCCATTCATCGGTGGCAGTATATTCTCTCTCTTTCAGCAATTTCTGATATGTAGTGGGTTTGAAGGGAATCTTTTTCAAACAATAACTACTCACGAATTCTCCATCGAGAACAGCAGGAACCCACTCACACATATGGATCAATCTCCGGGCTTCCTGATCGATATCCGGGCTTACACCTTCCAGGATCTTTAGCGAATCAATGCTTCCGTCGTTGTAGACAATGAAGGACAGGAGAACCTTGCCACCCCTGTTTTCCCGAAGATCCTGTTCTGGGTAGACCATTTCCTGGCGAACGATCCTTTTGAACTCCCCGGGACCTCCAAAGCAATCCGGCGGGAAATCAAACTCCTGACCGAAAGCAGCAAAATGAAGCGATAGAAAGGTGAGAAATACAATAGTGATCCTGTTCATCCCCAATTAAAATTAGGAATAGAAAGGAATAGTTTCAATTCAGAACCAGGCCTGCGCCTGAACCCAACGTTCCGGAAGCTCTCCATTCAGAGCCGTTTGATAGTCCTTCTGTAGGCAGGAAATGAAAATATCCTTGGGATTCTTATCCTTCTGTTGACCCGAAACCGGTACCTTCACCCACCATTTATCCTGGTAATTGCTCTTGTAAAATTCGATCACTCCCCCCTTGCCATCGAGAGTAACCTTGAATTGGTTGAAATTATCAGGATCTATTGCAGGATGATGGTGATCTTTCCCGGAGGCCACACCTTCCAAATAATACCAGATCGACACGGCCAACAGGTTTGTTCCCTGATCCATTTTATCTCGGCTCTGATCATAGCCGAAAAAGCCAATGCCTTTTCTAAAACCATTGTTGCCCGCATACCAGCAGAGACGAACGAATTCTTCCCCGGTAAGACCAAAAGGAAAGGGCTTGACACCCGAGGGAAAATCCTGCATCCTGATGGCATTTAGATCCATGGACAAGAGATCCAGATCCCTGATCACAGGCTCCATAGCTTCAAAATTATCGCGTAGCTGTCCAAGCCGGTAATGCTCAAAGCATAGTTTCTCCATCAGGCCGACTGAGGAGGAATCCTGCAGGTAGCTTTGATAGCCCATAATGGAAAACCCCGCTACACTAAGGGAATCATTCATAAAGATCTTACTCAGATGGCTATCTACGGGCAGATTCCCTCCGGATATGGACTTCAGATCGATTTTGCTGTCGATAATTCCCACCCTGGAATCCTGTTTGTGATTCGCAAGTCCGGAGATAAAGCCGATATCCAGATCATGGCTTCCTCCGATCAGTACGGGGATCACATTGTTCTCCATGAGAAGGTTGGTTACCTCAGAGACCCTATTGTAGCTCTCCTCAAGGTCCTGCCCGGGTTTGATGTTCCCGAGATCATAAACCTTGATATCTCTCGAGAGTCTTGAAAGGCTATAAAATGACTTGCGCAGCTCGGCCAGACCGGAATTGGTAGAGTTAAAACCACCATTACCCCTGTACTCATCGATTCCAAAAATGGCGATATCCGCTTCCTTCCACTGATCAAGCCCCTTGGTATTGACCCATACCTGGCCACCAAGGGTATCTTCATTTTCGAGGGATTGGATTAGTCTTTCTTCGACCGGATCAAAAAAAATGCTGAAGCCCATACGGAAGCAAAGAAAACAAAAAGGAACCCCGTAAAAAAGCAGGCTATTTTGCGGGGTCAATCACAATGATCTGAATCTTTTGGGCAACTATCCTCCGAAGTCGTCGAAGGAAACGTTTTCGGGTGGCACCCCGTAGTCATCTACCATTTTAATGACCGCCGCATTCATCATTGGCGGGCCACAGAAGTAGAACTCGATCTCTTCGGGCTCAGGATGCTCTTTCAGGTAATTATCGATAAGAACCTGATGAATAAATCCGACAAATCCTTCACCTTCCTTATCGTTCAGGTCTTTTTTAACAGTCCAATTATCCTCAGGAAGTGGCTCTGAAAGCGCTATGTTGTAGGAGAAGTTCGGGAACTCCTTTTCGATCTTTCTGAAATGCTCGGTGTAAAACAATTCTCTTCGGCTCCTCCCCCCATACCAATAGCTCACCTTACGGTTGGTTTTAAGCGTATGGAACAAATGGAATATATGTGAACGCAGTGGCGCCATTCCAGCACCTCCACCCACATAGATCATCTCTTTTCCTGTATCCTTGATAAAGAACTCTCCATAAGGGCCCGATATCGTCACCTTATCACCTGGCTCACGGCTAAAGACGTAGGAGGAGCAAATTCCCGGGTTCACATCCATGAACTGATTCTTCGCCCTGTCCCAGGGTGGTGTGGCGATCCTGATGTTCAGCATCACAATATTTCCTTCCGCGGGATGATTCGCCATGGAATAAGCTCTGAAAATGGGTTCATCATTTTTCATCTTCAGATTCCAAAGCTTAAAATTATCCCATTCGGGTTTGAATTTTTCCGGACCATCGGGATCATCGGGATGAGGCTTGATATCCATGCCTTTAAATTCTATATCGATCTCCGGTACATCGATCTGGATATATCCTCCGGATTTAAAATCCAGTGTTTCCCCTTCGGGAAGCTTAACGACAAACTCTTTGATGAAGGTGGCTACGTTGTAGTTTGAAACCACCTCACATTCCCATTTCTTAATTCCGAATATTTCATCCGGTACACGGATCTTGAGATCATTTTTAACCTTCACCTGGCAGGAAAGTCGAACTCCCTCTTCCTTTTCCTGACGGGTCAGATGACCTTCTTCGGTAGGAAGAACCTCTCCTCCTCCCTCCTCGATCACACACTTGCACATGGCGCAGGTTCCACCTCCACCGCAGGCAGAGGGAAGAAAGATCTTCTGCGCAGACAAAGTGGAGAGCAACGTGGTTCCGGCCGGAACCGAAATCGCACCATCAGCATCATTGTTGATCACGATGGAGACATCCCCTGATTGCACCAGCTTCGATTGCGCGTATAGCAGGATCATAACCAGGAATAGGATGACAATTGTAAAAGCTATAATTGATGAGATGATTGGGAGCATAACTTTAACTGTCGTTGAAGGTTGGCAAAATTAAAATTTGGATTGGAATTCTTGTAATCATTTTCCCTTTAACAACCTTATTTATCAAGGAGTTTTAAAAGGTTGACCAGAACCCTTTTAAGATCCCTACGGTCTACGATAAAATCCACAAAACCATGGTCAAGGAGGAACTCGGAGCTTTGGAATCCTTTTGGAAGGTCTTTTCCGATGGTTTCCCTGATCACCCTCGGGCCGGCAAATCCGATCAAAGCGCCTGGCTCCGCAATGTTAAAATCACCCAGCATGGCATAAGAAGCGGTAACACCCCCGGTGGTAGGATCTGTCATAAGGGAAATATAGGGAACCTTTTCCTTGGCCAATTGGGTCAACTTGGCCGCGGTTTTGGCTAACTGCATCAGACTGTATCCGGCTTCCATCATTCTGGCACCGCCGGATTTTGAGATCATCAAAAACGGGACCTTCTGTTCCCTTGCCAGGTCGATGGCCCGTCCGATTTTTTCTCCAACCACGGAGCCCATGGAACCACCTATGAAAGCAAAATCCATACAGGCGATCACGATGTCAAGCCCTCCGATTTTTCCTTTTGCGGTTCTTACCGCATCCTTGAGTCCGGATTTTTTCTGCGAATCCTGGATCCGCTTTGGGTAGGGTTTGGTATCCTTGAATTTCAGGGGATCGGCACTGCTCATCTCGGCATCGAGTTCTTCAAATTGATGCTTGTCAAAAAGGATATCGAAATACTCAGCCGAGCCGATGCGCACATGAAAACTGTCTTCCGGAGATACGTAGTTATTCTTTTTGAGCTCCTTCATGTGAAGGATCTTTCCGGATGGGGTTTTGTACCAAAGTCCGTCGGGAGCTTCCCGTTTTTGATCGGTGGGTGTCAGAATCCCCTTGGCCTTCCTTTTAAACCAGGACATACCTTAATTTTTGATAAGCATGCAAAATTAACATAGTGATCCAATGATGAACGAAAAAAGGCAAAAGATGGAAAAAATATTCCTCCGGTTTTTCTTGATAGTTTTGGTGAAAAATTCCGAATGACAAAGGTTCGAATAGGGCTCATCAGAGAGGGTAAGGTGCCGGTAGATAAAAGGGTACCCATGATCCCTGAACAATGCAGGGTATTCATGGACCAAAACCCTCATGTACAGATCATCGCTCAATCCAGCGAGATCCGCTGCTATTCCGATCAGGAATACCGCGACCAGGGAGTAGAGGTCAGGGACAATGTCGATGATTGTCATGTTCTTCTTGGGGTCAAAGAGGTTCCTATTGATCACATCGTCCCCAATAAGACCTACCTGTTTTTCTCACATACCATCAAGATGCAGGAGTACAACAAGGATCTGCTTAGATATATTCGGGATAACAATGTCAGATTGATCGATTACGAATTGCTCACCGATGACAACGGCATGAGGGTGATCGCCTTCGGAAGGTATGCGGGAATCGTAGGGGCATACAACGGCATTCTCACCTACGGGAAGCGCTACAACCTGTTTTCCCTGAGACCTGCCCATGAATGCAAGGATCTCGAAGACCTTAAAACCGAGTTTCCCAAAGCAAAACTTCCGAATATCAAGATCGCCCTGACCGGTGGCGGAAGGGTTTCCAAAGGTTCCATGGAGGTACTCAATGGCATGGGCATCAAAAAAGTATCTGCCAGAGAGTTTCTCAGCAGGGATTTTAATGAGCCGGTTTATTGCCAGCTGAACTCCAGGGATTACTATTACAGACAAGACGGAGGAGAGTTTAGCAGAGAAGGATTCCACAATGACCCTTCCGAATATGAAAGTAACTTCATCGAGTTTGCCAACGTAGCCGACCTGATGATCGCCGGAGCCTATTGGGATCCCAATGCACCTGTACTTTTCGAAAGGGAGCAGATCATTGGAAACGGATTTCACATCAAGGTCATCGCGGATATAACCTGTGATATTGAAGGTTCAATTCCATCTACCAAAATGGCCAGCACCATCGAGGATCCGATCTATGACTTCAATCCTGAAGAGAACAAGATAGACCCGGCGCTTTCGGATGAAGCGAACATCACAGTGATGGCTGTGGATAACCTTCCAAACGAACTGCCCAGGGATGCCTCCCGGGATTTTGGAAGGGAGCTTACAGAACACATACTGCCCAACTTGCTCACCCTGGATGAAACGCCTATCATCACCCGGGCTACCATTGTCAAAGGCCATAAGATCCAACCCGATTTTGCCTATTTGGAAGAATGGCTTAATTCATAAAATTGTATAATCGTATAGGCGATTTTTGATTATTTGAAAAGGGCTATACATTTGGTCAGCTTATTCCAACAGCCATGGACCAATACTCGTATATCGCCAATGCTGACGGCAAATACATCGATGACCTTTACCATCAATACCAGGCATCCCCCAATTCCGTAGACCCTACCTGGCAAAAGTTTTTTGAAGGATTTGATTTCGCAATCCGCAAATGGGGGGAGGACGGTGTTTCCGCCGGCGACCTGGATCAGGATGAATTCAAGGTTTATCATCTGATCGAAGCATACCGTGAGCACGGTCATCTGATCTCAGATACCAACCCCGTGAGGCAAAGGCTGGACCGCCGTGCCGGTGTGGAACTGGAGGACGTAGGGCTGACAGACGAAATGCTCGATCGCGAGTTTATGGCGGGAAGCGAGATCGGCCTGGGCAAGGCCAAGCTCAGGGATATTGTCGATCGACTGAAAAAGATCTATGGAGGGAAGATCGGCTTCGATTATTTTGAAATGCGCGATCCCGAACAAAGGGAATGGTTCAGAAAGAAATGCGAAGAGGATTGGCTTAACTACAAGCCAGGCAAAGAGGAAACCCAGCAATTGCTCAAGGAGCTCAACGAAGCTGTGGTCTTCGAAAATTTCCTGCACACAAAATACATAGGGCAAAAAAGGTTCTCTCTTGAAGGAGGAGAAAGTACAATTCCTGCCCTCGACACCATCATTCAGAAGGCCGGAGACCTTGGAGTCAAAGGTATTGTCATCGGCATGGCGCATAGGGGAAGACTGAATGTGCTGGCCAATGTAATGGAGAAGACCTATGAGGAGATCTTCAACGAATTTGAAGGCAATGCTCCCGCTGAAACGACCATGGGCGATGGAGATGTGAAGTACCATCTTGGGTTTTCCAGTGAGATCGTTACCGATAATGGTGCCAGGGTCAAGGTTACGCTGACCCCTAACCCATCACATTTGGAGGCGGTGAACCCTGTTGTGGAAGGATATTGCAGATCCAAGTCCGATGATCTCTTCGAATCGGATTTTTCCAAAATGCTCCCCGTGCTGATCCATGGAGATGCGGCGGTTGCAGGGCAGGGCATAGTTTATGAGGTTGCCCAGATGTCCAAGCTCAAGGGTTATTTCACGGGTGGCACTATCCATTTTGTGATCAACAACCAGCTTGGATTCACCACGGACTTCCAGGATGCGAGAAGCTCGACCTACAGTACGGACATCGCGGATATCATCGATTGCCCGGTCATCCATGTCAACGGGGATGACCCTGAAGCAGTGGTTTTTGCTTCCAACCTAGCGGTGGAATTCCGGCAGAAATTCGCTCAGGATATTTATGTGGACATGGTCTGCTACCGGCGTCATGGCCATAATGAAAGCGACGAGCCCAAGTTCACCCAACCCAAGCTCTACAATATCATCGCCAAACACCCAAATCCGAGGGAAGTCTATCTAAAGGCACTGGCCGAAAGAGGAGAAAGCGAGGCCGAACTGGCCAAAAAGATGGACAAGGAATTCAGGGGTATGCTGCAGGACCGCCTGAATATGGTCAAGCAAAAACCCCTTGAATATAAGTTCCAGCCGCTTGAACATGGTTGGGAAAAGATCCGGCGCTCAAAACCTGAAGATTTTAAAAAATCACCCGAAACCGGGATCAGCAAGGCAAAGATCCAGGAGATCGGCCAGGCGCTAACCGAAGTCCCCGAAGGCTTCAAGCCACTCAAGCAGGTGGACAAGCTCCTTCAGGAAAGGAAGAAAATGTTCTTTGATGAGGGGAAGTTGAACTGGGCCTGCGGCGAACTTTTGGCCTACGGATCTTTGCTACTTCAGGACCATATCGTTAGGATCTCGGGACAGGATGTGATCAGGGGAACTTTCTCGCACCGTCACTCCATCCTGTTCGATGCCGAGACCAACGAACCCTATTCCAACCTGAATCATATCAACGAAAAGCAGGAAAAACTCAAGATCTATAACTCGCTCTTGTCCGAGTTTGCCGTTCTCGGCTTCGAATACGGCTATTCCATTGCCAACCCCAACAGTCTCGTGATCTGGGAAGCCCAGTTCGGGGATTTCGCCAACGGAGCCCAGGTTATGATCGATCAGTTCGTTGCCGCCTCCGAGACCAAATGGAACAGAATGAGCGGACTGGTCATGCTCCTTCCCCATGGTTATGAAGGACAGGGACCTGAACATTCATCTGCAAGACTGGAAAGGTTTTTGACATTATGCGGGGAATACAATCTGGTTGTAACCAATATCTCAACCCCGGCCAATTTTTTCCATGCCTTGAGAAGGCAACTGAACTGGCCATTCAGGAAGCCCATGATCAACATGAGCCCAAAATCCTTACTCAGACATCCCAAGTGCATATCTCCACTTGAGGATTTCGAGAAAGGTGGCTTTCAGGAAGTGATCGATGATCCGGATAGCCCGGCCAAACCTTCCAAGGTCCTGATCTGTACCGGAAAGATCTATTATGAACTGATCGAGGAAAGAGCAAAAAGAAAAAACAAGAATACCGCGGTGGTCAGATTGGAGCAGTTGTTTCCCTTTCCTCAAGAGCAGCTGGAGGGGATCTTCAAAAAATACAAAGGAGCCAAGTTCAGATGGGTACAGGAAGAGCCGGCAAATATGGGTGCATGGAATTTCCTGATGAGATATTGGAGAAAAACCGATATAGAACCTGTTTCCAGAAAGGCCAGCGCATCGCCTGCAACAGGGTTTGCGAAAGCGCATCAAAAAGAACATGAGGCCCTCATGACCGAGGCTTTTAAAAGATAATTCCAATGAGTATAGTAGTAAAAATTCCGGCAGTAGGTGAATCGATCACCGAGGTGATCGTAGGCGAATTCAGTGTCAACGACGGAGATATCGTCGAGTTGGATCAGGTGATCTGCGAACTGGAATCCGACAAAGCCACATTTGAACTCAATGCCGAAGTAGCGGGAAAGATCAAGATCCTGGCGAAAGAAGGAGACACGTTGAAGGTGGGCGATGCTATTTGTGAAATAGACGAATCCAATCAGGAAGTAGGAGCGAAGAGTGAGAGCGGGACTGAGAGTCAGAGCGAGAGTGAGGGTGAGAGTGAAGCAGGTGCATCGAAAACCGGTGAGGTCAAAGAGATGCTTGTCACCTCTGTGGGTGAATCCATAACCGAGGTCACGATTGGCTCCTGGATCAAGGAAGATGGTGAATTTGTAGAGCTGGACGAGATCATCTGCGAGATCGAATCGGACAAGGCCACATTTGAACTGCCCGCTGAAGCCAACGGCATATTGGAACAGGTCGCCAAGGAAGGTGATGTGCTGAAGATCGGCGAACTGATCTGCAAGATCCATGTCACGGAGGGAGCACCGGTGAAAAAAGAAGAACCGGCTCCTGAGGCTCAGGTCGAGGAGGTCAAGGCAGCCGCTCCGCAGCCCACTTCAGTTTCGGCGGTTTCTCCCCTGGCGGCAAATATCCTTGCGGATAAGGGAATTGATCCGTCGCAGGTGGTAGGAACAGGACCGGGTGGTAAGATCACGAAGGAGGATGCAATGAAGGCTTCGCCGCAGGCGGCTCAGTCGGGAGAGCAGAAAGCGGAGAGCGGAGGAGCGCAACCCGCCTTTCCATCGGGTGGAAGAAACCAAGAGCGGAAGCGGATGACCAATTTGCGGAAGACCATCGCAAAAAGGTTGGTTTCAGTCAAGAACGAAACGGCAATGCTGACCACCTTCAATGAGGTGAACATGAAGCCGATCATGGACCTGAGAAAAAAATACAAGGATGGCTTCAAGGAGAAATATGGTGTAGGACTTGGCTTCATGTCCTTTTTCACCAAGGCTTGTTGCCAGGCATTATTGGAAATTCCTGCGGTGAATGCACAGATCGATGGCGATGAGATCGTCTACAACGACTTCTGCGATATCTCCATCGCGGTTTCCACTGATCGGGGACTGGTTGTGCCCGTGATCAGAAATGCTGAACAAATGAGTTTCGATGGCATCGAGAAGGAGATCGTGAACCTGGCAACCAAAGCAAGGGATGGGAAGCTGACCATTGAAGAGATGACCGGCGGAACATTCACCATCACCAACGGAGGGATCTTTGGTTCCATGTTGAGCACCCCGATCATCAATGCACCGCAATCAGCAATCCTTGGGATGCACAACATCGTCGAAAGACC
>JANQHS010000020.1 GCA_028282565.1 Cytophagales bacterium
GCTCAGCATCTTGGCACTGGTGCCAACCTCCAGTATGGGGAACAGGTCGGTGAGATAATCGCGGAGCACATTTCCGGTCACCGAGATGGTGTCCAGGCCTTCGCGGATGCGCTTGATCGAAAAGATCGTGGCATCGACCGGTTTCATAATGTGGATCTCCAGGCCTTGAGTATCAAGCTCCGGCAGATAGGCGTTGACTTTCCTGATGATCTCGGCATCATGAGCACGATTCTCATCCAACCAGAACACGGCAGGATCAGCAGTGGCCCTCGCACGATTCACCGCCAGCTTCACCCAGTCCCTGATCGGGGCATCCTTGGTTTGGCAGGCGCGGAAAATATCGCCTTCCTCAACCTTATGCTCCATCAGGGTTTCGCCATTGGCCACAACCCTGATACTGCCATTGGAACTCATTTCAAATGTTTTGTCATGGCTGCCGTATTCTTCAGCCTTTTGCGCCATCAGTCCGACATTGCTCACGCTTCCCATGCTGACGGGATCATAGGCGCCATTGGCCTTGCAATCCTCAATGACCGCCTGGTATACACCGGCATAGCAACGATCGGGGATAATGGCCTTGGTATCCTGCTGCTCCCCGGCCTTATTCCACATCTGACCCGATGTGCGGATCATGGCGGGCATGGATGCATCGATGATCACATCGCTGGGCACATGCAGATTGGTGATGCCCTTATCGCTGTTGACCATGGCCATATCCGGCCCGTTTTCCAGGGCGGCATCAATGGCATTGAGCATCTCGGCCTTCCTGGCCGGCTCCAGATCTTCGATGGCTTTGAGCACATGTCCCAGGCCATTGTTGGGGTTGGCTTCCGCCGCTTCCAGATCAGCTCCATATTTCTCGAATACATCGGCGAAATAGGCCTTCACGGCGTGACCAAAAAGTATGGGATCACTCACCTTCATCATGGTGGCTTTGAGGTGGACCGAGAATAGAACACCAAGCGCTTTTGCATCATCCACCTGCTCTTTTAAGAAAGCACTCAGCTCTTTCCTGCTCATTACGGAAGAATCCAGGACCTCTCCGGCGAGCAGGGAAATACCCTCCTTCAAGACGGTTTCCCGGCCGTTCTCATCCGTGAATATGATGCTCGCCTCTGTTGCGGCGGGTAAAGTGACCGATTGCTCGCTTTCGTAGAAATCTCCCTTGCTCATGCTGGATACATGGCTTTTGGAGTCCGCTGTCCAGGCTCCCATGCGATGGGGATTTTTTCTTGCGTATTCTTTTACGGCCTTGGGGGCCCTTCGATCAGAGTTTCCTTCTCTTAAGACGGGATTGACCGCGCTTCCCTTGATCCTGTCATAGCGGGATTTCGCATCGGCTTCCTTTTCGTTCCCGGGTTCTTCTACATAATCCGGCACAGCAAAACCATGGTCCTGCAATTCCGCAATGGCCGCCTTGAGCTGGGGCATGGACGCGCTGATGTTGGGAAGTTTGATGATGTTGGCCTCGGGTTTTTTGGCCAATTCGCCAAGCTCTTCCAGGGCATCTCCTATGCGTTGCTCGTCACTGAGATAGTCGGGAAAATTTGCCAGAATACGTCCGGCCAATGAGATGTCCCGGGTTTCAATATCGACATCGGCCTTTCCCAAAAATGTTTTGATGATGGGCAGGAAGGAGTAAGTGGCCAGGGCAGGAGCCTCGTCGGTTTTGGTATATATGATCTTGGATGAAGCCATCGGATGCAGAGTTTATTTGATCGGCGGAATGCCGTGAAAATCGAGCGCAAAAATAGGCGATAGGAATGAAGAATCGGGAATTTGAATTATGAATTATCCCGAATTCCCGGTTCTTACTGTCGTTGACGACGGAGCCTGTCAATCATCGCTGTTGCAGGAGGCCTTGGTTGATCCTGCACTGATCAAATGGTCCAGATCGCATTTGAGATAGTCGTTCTTCCAATCGGGGTTGATCCTGTCCAGAAGATAGCACTTTGCCAAACCCGAATAATAGAATATGAGCCTTCCCTGTACTCCCTGGTAAACAAAGCGTATGGGATTGAAGATGCTGTTCTCCCCATAGTGTTGCGTCCGGATCTCCTTGTATTCATTTTCATAGTGTTTCAGAAAATTCGATGATGGGGTATAGCTGTCTTCTGCTGCCAGGTAAGCCACTTCCCGCTCGGTGTATTTGGCAGTGCCTTCCGACCACTCCAGGAGTTGCTTGTAATGCAGTTGAGAAGAGTCCTCAAAGACCAACGGGGAGAAGACCATTCCCTGGCTAAAGAACCTTTGCACATCGATGCTATCCGAGGCGGTCCATATCGGTTTTTTCAGCATTTGAAAAATGTAGATGGCTTCAATTTGACCCCATGCTTTCACTGCCTTGTCCTGGTAGTTGAAAGGGAAGTTCAGTTCATTGAGGTTTTGGTACTTGCCTTGAAACGGATCCTTAGGCCGGATCAGAGATTGGTACATATGGAATGATTCATGGATCGCTTTGAGTACCCATAGGCAGGGCGAATAATCATTCCGTGGCGCGGATATCACGATGGTGTTTATTCCATTGATATCGTATGCAGCCTGGTATTCCAATGAGTCTTCGGACTTTTTTCTCCAAACATCTTTTCCCAATGATTTGGAACGGTATTTTTTGAAATCTTCGGGAGGTGCAGAGTGGTCTATCAGGTATTCGTAATCCTGTTTTTTGAAAAGAACGGGAAGCTCGGTTGACTTCCAATTCTCCCAAACCTTTACCCCAAGTGTATTGCGTAAATGGACCATCTCTTCGAGGAGTGCAACATCTTTTTCGGTCAGATCCTTGGCGCTTCCCGAATAACAGATCAACAGCAAGATCGCAGCGAGTGCTAGAAATATTGGTTTCATGATTTCATTTTAAGATTGCCAGACCGTATAAGCACAAGCAAAGGCTTCTCACTTGTGGCTTGACTATCTCTTTGA
>JANQHS010000029.1 GCA_028282565.1 Cytophagales bacterium
TTGAAATGAACCAGGGAACCTTTGTAGTCGCAATCCCCGAAGGAACCTACCTGACCCTGAGTGGTGATGAAATGAGATACCATGGCGCAAAACCCGGTCGACTCTTCAAACACGGTCGCCAAATGGAGACATTTGATTCCAGCGTAGACCTTTCTTTTCTATTCAATTAGGTCATGAATTTCCTTACCCTGAATCCTGATCAACTCATTGTCATCGGGGTATTGATCCTCCTGGTCATCTTTCTGTATCGGGATATCCTTAATCCGACCCTTTCTTTTTTCCTGGCGATCGTGGTCTTGATGGTGTCAAACATATTGACGCCGGAAGAAATCCTGATCGGGTTTTCAAATCAACAAATCGCGGTGATACTGCTTTTGATCCTGTTGGGATATGCCTTTGAAAAATCAGGTCTGATCAACTCCTTGTTCAACACTGTCTTCTCAAGAGTCAAAAGTCAAAATGGCTTCATCGGAAGAATGGGTTTGATCGTGGGGTCTTTTTCGGCCTTTTTGAACAATACACCGCTGGTGGCGATGATGATGCCCTATGCGGTTACATGGAGTGAAAAAAATGGCACTTCTCCCTCGAAGTTGTTGATCCCGCTTTCTTACTCAGCGATCTTCGGAGGATGCGTAACCCTGATCGGAACATCGACGAACCTCGTGGTCAATGGGCTATGGCAGGACCAGGGAATATTTCCCGGCTCACCATCACTGAACATTTTTGATTTCTTCATCGCGGGATTCCCGTTGATGATCATCGGCTGGTTTTACCTGACCTTCTTCTCAAACAGCCTGCTGCCAGACAGAAAGGATGCCATGCAAATGTTCGATGATCACTTTCGGGAATACATCACCGAGGCGATCGTTAAATCGAATTCCCCTCTTATTGGAAAGACCATCGAAGGTGCTGAGCTAAGGAACCTGAACGATATCTATCTGGTGGAGATCATCAGGAGATCCGGAAATGTAAGCCCGGTATCTCCGGAAGAAGTGATCCAGGAAGGAGACAAAATGATCTTCGCCGGAAAGACTTCGGGGATCACCGAACTGATACAGGGCCATCAAGGCCTTACTCTTCCCGAGAAAGCATCGCTGGATCTCATGAGAGATATTGAGATCAAGGAGATCGTTGTGTCCTCCAACTCTGAGATCATTAACAAAACCGTTAAGGAGAGTGACTTCAGAATGAAATTCAATGCCGCCATAGTGGCGATTCACCGCAATGGTGAAAAACTCAAGGGAAAGATCGGGGATCAGGTTCTGAGGCCTGGAGATGTCCTCTTGATCCTTACGGGTTCAGGTTTTGAAAAAAGAGCAAGAACGTCTAACGATTTTTACCTCATCTCTCAGTCCAGGGAAGTGCATCGCTTCACACCCTTACAAAATTGGATCCTGATCCTCGGTAGTGCCGCCATGGTCATCCTGTCCGCCACAGGTTTGGTTCCCCTGTTCACTTCGCTTCTGATCCTGATCCCGATGTTGGTATTCTCTGGTATTTTGAACCTTTATGAGATCAAAATAAAGCTGGACCTGAACCTCGCCCTGCTCATTGCATTTGCCCTGGCACTCGGCACTGCCATGACCAAGACAGGCACCTCGGATCTTTTCGCCTCCCAGATCCTTGGTCTTTTCAAACATGAAAACCTCTTTGTTCTTTTCCTGGTGATCTTCTTTGTAACCAATTTGCTATCCTCTTTTCTGACGAATATGACAGGAGTGGCTATAGTATTCCCCATTGCCCTTTCGATCGCCCATTCTCTGGAAGTGGACCCAATCCCGTTTGTTCTGTTGGTCGCCTTTGGCGCGGCTGCGAATTTTCTGACTCCCATCGGATATCAAACCAACCTAATGGTCTATGGACCAGGTGGTTATCGATTCAAGGATTATTTCAAAGTTGGCCTTCCGATTACAATTGTCTATATGCTGGGAGCCAGTTTTATTCTATCTCAACTCTATTATTAGGGGATAAACGCCCTCCGTTGTAAGAAAAAGTAGATTTATTTATTAATTTCGGATTCGTAAAATTCAAAAACCTTATGAATCGATCTTACTTAACTCAATCTTCAAAGGAAAAACCCGCAAACATTTGGACCTTTTTTGCGAGTATGTTTATCCTGACAATTGCACTTTTATTTAGCGGTTGGAACAATCCGGCTCAAGCCGGTGGAGGGGAGGACTGCTCCTCAGCGACCGTCATACCATCCCTCCCGTATTCAGATGTTGACTCCAATGTCGCTGCTCTGGACGATTACCAATATATCTGCGGATTTGGGACAGCCGGGGGTCGAGACCTGGTTTACCAATTCACGCCAACTTCAAATTATCTGGCAGACTTCAATACATGTACAGGCGTAACCGATTTTGACACCAAAATGTATATTTATGAGGGTTCTTGTACAGGCACACCGATTGCATGTAGTGAAGATGCCTGTGCGAACCCCCCGCTTTTTACCGATGCATATCTTGCTCAGATTAATGGAGTCAGTCTCCAAGCCGGTAATACCTACTACATCGTCGTTGACGCTTATTCAGGTTTAGACGCAGGAAGTTATACGCTTGACATTACCGGGGTTGCTATTACTTGCGCTGACCCTACAAATTTGGTAACGACCGCTACCACTCAAACCACAGCCGATATAGCCTGGGTCTCAAATGCCGGCGGATCTACCTATGAGGTAGAATATGGTGGCCTCGGTTTTTCTGTAGGAACAGGTATGCCGATGACCGCCCTTGATACTTCGACGACCCTGACCTCTCTTAGCCCGGGAACTATTTATGACTGGTATGTAAGAGAGATCTGTGGCCCTGGAGACACCAGTGGATGGGTAGGTCCGAATACATTCGCTACCGTCTGTCCGCCGTCCGTTGCACCATGGACGGATGGATTTGAGAACTCAGCCACCTATGCTTGTTGGGAAGTACAATATGTTGTGAATACCCAGGACTGGTCAATTGGTACCGGATCCACAGGGGGTGCTATCACTACAGCGGCTGATGGAAGCCTCAATGCTTTTTTCACCTCGTCGGCTCTTGGAGGAGTGAGTCGCCTGATCACACCGACCCTGGACCTTACCGGACTCACGACTCCTCAATTGACCTTCAGTTATGGACAGGAGGACTGGTCGGGAGATCAAAACTGGTTGGCAATTTATTATCAGACAACTCCTGCCGGGCCTTGGACACTTCTTTGGTCCGATAGCACCAACCAACCTTCATGGACTGAAGCCAGCGCGGCGCTTCCTAACAAGTCCGCTACTTATAGAGTTGCATTCGAAGGAACCGACAATTATGGGCGCGGAAATGTGATCGACTCGGTGAGAGTTCTTGAGGCCCCGCTTTGTCCTGTCCCTTCTTCGCTTACGGTTGCAAATATTACTTCGTCAGGCGCTGATCTTGGATGGACCGAAAATGGCACTGCCATGAGCTGGGAAATCAGTTATGGTCCAGTAGGATTTACGGCGGGCATGGGAACTGAAATGGTTGTGAGCGGCAATCCATATTCAGCCACCGGACTGATGGCTCAAACTTGTTATGATTGGTATGTAAGAGCGATCTGCGGAGCAGGTGACACCAGCTCATGGTCTACTGTTTCGACTTTCTGTACTCCTTGTAATCCATTCACCGCACCCTACTATGAAGGATTCGATGGTGTTACCGGCCCGGCCCTTCCACAATGCTGGAGTAAAATTGAATCTTACAACAACCAGATCGCGGTGACTTCGATCCATGATGATGGAATTCCTGCACCAAGTCCAAGCAACATGGTCGAGATAAATGATAATAATCCTGCTTTATTGATCT
>JANQHS010000035.1 GCA_028282565.1 Cytophagales bacterium
CATGGGGTAGCCAGGTTGGAAGGATACCATAGGCTTTGGTCCAAGGGAAGGATCAACTCTGCGGCCGTGCCCTCAATCGTTCGGGAATCTCCTTCGACTGCCACTGTGAACGGGGACAAGGGAATCGGCCTTATCGTGGCTCCTTATGCCATGGAAATCGCCATCAGAAAAGCCAAGGAGGTTGGCACGGGATGGGTGGCCGTTAAGAATTCCAATCATTTTGGCATCGCGGGTTATCATGCGATGATGGCCTCTGAAGAAAAACTCATCGGCATTGCCATGACCAATGCAAGTCCTTTGGTGGCCCCGACTTTTTCTACAGATAAAATGCTGGGAACCAACCCCATTGCGGTAGCAATTCCTTCGAAGTCCTATCCGGATTTTGTGGGCGACTTTGCCACCACCACTGCCGCAAACGGAAAATTGGAGATCCTACAACGAGAAAATAAGGAAGCTCCCCTTGGATGGATACAGGATATTGACGGTCGTCCTTCGAATGATCCATCTGAGCTCAAGCAGGGAGGAGCCTTGTTGCCTTTGGGCGGTGATCGTGATCATGGTTCCCATAAGGGATTTATCCTTGGCTCCTGGGTGGATATTTTTTCCGGCGTATTGTCCCATGCCAATTTTGGTCCATGGGTCCCTCCCTTTGTCAGTTTCCTTGATCCGCCAAGTGATCCCGTGGGAGAAGGCGTTGGTCATTTCTTTGGCGCCATGAGTGTAGATGCGTTTCAGGACCAGGATTCCTTCTTGAACAATATGGATACATGGATCAGGTCCTTCAAGGAAGCCAAACCAACAGATGAGGGTCAGAAAGTGGTAATTCCAGGAGAACCTGAGCTTGAAATGGAAAAAGAAAGATCAAAAAATGGCATTCCCTTGCTGGATAAAGTGGTGGTGAGTCTGATGTTGTTGAAAGACGAACTCGGGATCAGAAAAGAGATTTTCTGATCAATTATGAATATGGGTAATGACGCGCGTCTTTTTGGATTACTCTTCCGTTTGAATAACGTATAAGTCTTCTTTCTCTCGCTTCATCAGGTATTTCTCCCTGGCGAATTTCTCAAGCTTTTCCGAATCCGTTAGAAGCTCATCGCGGGTTTCGCGAACTTCGACGATCTTTTCTTCGTAATAGGCTTTTTGATCTTCGAGATCAGCGATCTTGGATTTAACATTATAAACACCGATCAGGCTGTTGGAGTCGAAAAAGATCATCCAGAAGAAGAAAATGGCAGTCAGGACTATGTAATAATTCCTAGAAAGAGCTTTTAGCCGCTTCATGGTTTGACTAATTGGTTATCTAAAATTAGGAAATTTTTAAATAACGCTTTCCGGCGAATATTGCCTCTGCACCCAAATCTTCCTCAATACGCAATAATTGGTTGTATTTCGCCATCCTGTCTGATCTGGAGGCAGAGCCGGTTTTGATCTGCCCGGCATTGGTAGCCACGGCAATATCGGCAATGGTGGAATCCTCGGTTTCCCCGGAACGATGCGAGATCACATTGGAATAAGAGGCGGATTTTGCCAATTCAATCGTATCAAAGGTCTCGGTGAGACTTCCGATCTGGTTGACCTTGATCAGAATGGAGTTCGCGATTCCTTCTTCAATACCTTTTGTCAGCCTTTCCACATTTGTGACGAAAAGATCATCTCCGACAAGCTGAAGCCTTGAACCAACCTGATCGGTCAGTGATTTCCACCCTGCCCAATCATCTTCCCACATACCATCCTCTATGGAGACAATCGGGTATTTGCTCGTCCATTCATTCCAATAGCTTGCCATCTCATCGGAGGAGAGCTTTCTGCCATCAGACTTGAAGAAATGATAAATACCTTCCTTTTCATCATAAAACTCCGAAGAGGCGGCGTCCATGGCAATGGAAATATCATCACCGGGTTTATAACCGGCCTTTTCAATTGCGGCCAACACAACCTCGATGGCTTCTTCATTCGAACCAAGGTTAGGAGCGAAGCCACCTTCATCCCCCACATTTGTCGAATGTCCCTGATCTTTAAGGACCTTCTTGAGATGATGAAAAACCTCCACGCCCATGCGCAATGATTCAGAAAACGAATCAGCATTATGCGGCATGATCATGAATTCCTGGAAGTCAATAGAATTGTCCGCATGACTTCCTCCATTCAGTATATTCATCATAGGAACGGGAAGCACCTTGGCATTACCACCTCCAAGATATCGGTAAAGGGGAAGTCCGGCATCTTGAGCTGCAGCCTTGGCAACAGCCAGAGAAACACCCAAAATAGCATTGGCTCCGAGCTTACTCTTGTTCTTTGTGCCGTCAAGTTCTAGCATGGCATTATCGATGCCCACCTGATCAAAGACAGACTTACCCGCCAACTTCTCCTGGATGGAACCATTTACATGCTGACAGGCATTGTGAACCCCCTTACCCATGTAGTGGTCACCGTTATCCCTGAGTTCCACAGCCTCATGAACTCCGGTGGATGCTCCGGAAGGAACAGCCGCCCGTCCCAAAGTACCATAAGAGGTCCAGACATCCACCTCTACGGTTGGATTTCCTCTGGAATCGAGGATCTGTCTTGCCTTAATGCTTTCTATATTGCTCATGGTCTTCCTTAACTATTGCTTTTGATTAACTCAACGAATTGTTCAAATAGGTATCTGCTGTCATGAGGGCCCGGCGAGGCTTCAGGATGATACTGAACCGAAAAGGCGGGAACATCGGTTCGCTCTATTCCTTCAATGGTATCATCATTCAGGTTGATATGGGTTACTTCCAGGTTCTTGAAATCCTTTCCTTCAAAGGGCGAAACATTGAAGCCGTGATTCTGACTGGTGATCTCGGACTTACCTGATTTGAGATTTTTAACCGGGTGATTTAATCCTCTATGCCCATGATGCATTTTGAATGTTTTCAATCCACTGGCCAACGAAAGAATCTGATGCCCAAGACAGATCCCAAACAACGGAATCTTTTGATCTAGAACTTTCCTGACAAAATCGACCGCGTAGCCTGTGGAAGCGGGATCCCCTGGTCCATTCGATATGAAAATCCCATCGGGTTTCCATTCCATCACATCCTCAAAGGCGGTATCATGGGGAAACACCCTGCAATAACATCCGCGATCAGCAAGGTTGCTGAGAATACTTTTTTTCACCCCCAGATCCAAAACCGCTACACGGATCTCATTCGAATCTTTTCCAAGATCATAGGGCTTCCGGGTACTGACCTTGGAACTTAATTCCAAGCCATCCATATCGGGAACCT
>JANQHS010000038.1 GCA_028282565.1 Cytophagales bacterium
TTTCTACAAATTCCATGACAAGGTCAGGTTTGAATTGGGCACCGGTAATCTTGAACGCCTTGGGTTTTCTTTTACCGAAGATCTGATTGCCATCAGCGCCAAGGAATTCAAAAAGGAAGCGGATATCAAAAAACCAGACTCTAAACTTCCGGGCATATCCATTGATCTTGAGGCGGATGAACAGATCAGTTCCGAAGAAGAAGCTGAGTACAACAATTCCATGAATGACCTGGAAAAGCTGGCCACCAGTTCCAAGAAGAAGGTCAAGGTTGACACGGAAGACCTGCAGGCATTGATCGAGAAGCAGAAGGAGCAGGAAGCTGAGATGGAAGAAAATCAAAAGAAAATGGATGCCCAGAAAAGAAGCATCAATGCCCTGGTGAGGGAAAGGGAAAAGAAGCAGGAGGAGCTCGATGAGCAAAACAGGATCTATGAGCAAAAGCATCGGGAAGTAGAAGATCTGCAGAAAAAGGAAGACCGCATCAATGCCGTTCTTGAAAGGAAAGAAAAGATCCTGCAGGGAAAGGAATTAACTATTCGGGAGCAATTAGGAGAGATCCAGAGCCACAAATACATTATCTACGTCATGGCGATCTTCCTGGCCGTGGCGGTTACCCTGGGTTACTTCATCTATCGAAACTATAAGGCCAAGGTTGAAGCCAACAAAATCATCCAGGAGCAAAAAGCATTGGTTGAAGAAAAAAACCAAAAGATCACCGACAGCATCACCTATGCCAAAAGGCTTCAGTCCGCTATTCTTCCATCCGACAAGATCGTTCAAAGCTATCTGGACCAGAGCTTCATCTACTACCAGCCAAAGGACATTGTGGCCGGAGACTTTTACTGGATGGACCAGTCAGCGGGAAAGATCATTTTTGCCGCAGCCGATTGCACAGGGCATGGTGTTCCGGGAGCCTTTGTGAGCATTGTTTGCCACAATGCACTGAATAGAAGTGTAAGGGAATTTGATCTGTCCGAACCGGCTAAGATACTCGACAAGACAAGAGAGATCGTTGTGGGGCAATTTCAGGAAAGCGATGAAAATGTCAAGGATGGCATGGATATTAGCCTTTGCGTTTATGACATCAAAAGAAAAAAGCTGGAGTTCGCAGGTGCTAACAACAGGCTTTTCCTGGTTAAAAAAGGAAAAGATGGGTTGGAAATAGAAGATATCAAGGGTGACAAACAACCGATCGGTCAGTTTGATAATCCTACTCCCTTTACAAATCATCAAATCGATATGAAACCCGGGGACACGGTCTACCTCAGCACGGATGGCTTCCCGGATCAATTTGGAGGCCCCAAGGGCAAAAAGTATATGTACAAGCGGTTCAAGGAGTTGTTGATGGGATTACATGACAACCCTATGGACGCTCAGCAAAACCTTCTCAGGACGGCCTTCGAGTCATGGAGGGGTGATGAAGAGCAATTGGATGATGTATGCGTACTGGGGATGCGAGCCTGAACAACCCCAACCTCCCTTCCGATTCATGCGTGAACTTATGATGGGGAAAACGATATATTTGAATCCTTAGTTGACCTTATGTATGATATCTCCTTTGTAAGAAAGAGTCTCTCCCTTCGACAACAAATCCTGGAAGGCAAGCCCTTAGAAAACCTGTTTGAGAAATTTGAATCCATCAGGAATAAAAACCCAAAGGTTTATCAAATCGAAACCACCAATGCCTGCAATATGACCTGCATAATGTGCCCCAGAACTGATCTGATGGACAGGGAGGTCGGGCATATGGAAATGGCACAGTTCAAGAGTCTGGTGGATCAGTTGAGCGGCTTTACACCGGATGAACTGGAGCTTTGGGATGACTATGTCAAAAAACAAGGATTGAAAAACTCCCTTGCCACGGAGGAGGACTATTTCTACCATTTCATTTGCTCCCAGGCCATTACGCTTCATGGTTTCGGTGAGCCATTGATGGATAATAAGATCGTTGAAAGAGTGCAGCACTGTACCCGGAGAGGTATTAAAACCTATTTTTCGGCAAATCCTGTCAATGCCAGACTGAAGATTATGGACCAATTGGGCGATGCGGGCCTGAGCTACCTTAAGTTTCATTTGGATGGAATAGATAATACCAGCCAAAAATATTATCGGGGCCGGGTAGACAGGACTTACGAGGAAACCCAAAAAAGAATTCTCAAGATCATCGAGCTCTTCAACAGCAAGAACTACCCCACCAGGGTTATTCTAACCAAGTTGAAGTTCAATCGGAATGATGAACCGGACCAAAAATTCCTGGATTTCTGGGAAGAAAACGGCGTCTTTGCATATATCAAAAATCAGCACAATCGATGGTTATATGAGGAAGACGATGCTGTTGAGAATTCAGCAGGTTATATGCAAGGCTATTGTGACTTCCCCTGGACCTCAATGTCGGTTTTGCAAAACGGTGATGTTGTTTCCTGTCCTATGGAATACAATGGTGAGGATCCCCTAGGCAACATCAATGAACAAACGATTGAAGAGATCTGGAATGGTCCAAAGTACCGGGCCTTACGAAAAATGCATATTGAGGGAAACTTTCCCGAAGGACATTTCTGTGTAAGCAAATGCGATACCCCAATATTGAATGAGAAACTACAGCAATCAAGAAACCGAAAATTTCAGAAAGCGAGCTCATGACCTGATACCCTCAGGCGCACATACCTATTCCCGGTCAGACTCTGTTTTTTCTGAAAATGCACCTGCCTTTTTTACAAGTGGAAAAGGGGCTATCTGTCGCGACCCTCAAGGACGAGAATTCATCGATTATGGATTGAGCCTATGCTCCGTTACCCTTGGCCATGCCTTTCCGGATGTTACAGAAGCGATCAAGCACCAATTGGATCTCGGGAATTCCTTTTCCCGACCAAGTCTTTTGGAGGGGGAGCTCGCCGAGGAATTACTGGATCTGTTCCAACATGGGGAAATGATCAAGTTCTCCAAGAATGGCTCTGATGTGACTTCAGCAGCAATCAGGATTGCGCGTTCCTATACAAACAGGGATCTCGTGATCAGGATCAAGGAACAGCCTTTTCATAGTTTTAATGATTGGTTCATCGGCTCGACATCCAAGTCCGGAGGAGTGCCACAGGTGGTTAAAGACATGGTTCTTCGAGGCAGTTACAATGACATTGAGGTCATCAAAAACCTTTTTGACGCTCATCCCGGAAAAATAGCTGCCATCATATTGGAACCCATGACCTTCGAAGAGCCAAAAAATGAGTTCCTTCAAAAACTTCGGTCCATTTGTCATCAAAATGGAGCCCTTTTCATTTTGGACGAGATCATTACCGGGTTTCGTTGGGATCTAAAAGGTGCACAGCACTTGTTCCGGGTTGAACCTGATCTATTCACCATTGGAAAAGGCTTTTCCAATGGCTTCCCTTGTTCTGCTTTGTTAGGAAAAAGGGAATTCATGGAACTGGGCACATTGGAAGGTCCGGTCTTTCTTCTATCCTGCACCAATGGGGCCGAACTTGTCGGGCTTACCGCGGCAAAAGCCACCCTGAAAGTCTACAAATCGCAGCCGGTGATTTCCCATATCTGGGAATACGGGAAAAAACTGATGGAAGGAATGGACCGGCTCATAGCTCAATATGACCTCAGGGATATCATTAAGATACAGGGCTATCCCTGCAGGCCCGGATTATTCTTTCATCCAACGGAATTTGCAACCATGCTTGAGCTGAAAACCCTTTTTGTGCAAGAGATGGTAAAAGGGGGGGTGCTGATGGATCAGATTGCCATCAGCTTCTCGCATGGTGAAAAGGAGCTGAGTAAAACCCTCGAAACACTTGATTCGGCTTTGAATGTTTTTGCCAGAGCAATCAAAACCGAGGATATTAAAGGATGTATTGAAGGAAAAACCATTTCGCCTGTTTTTCACTATTGAATTTGGGGTTACGAGGACAGATTTCAATTGCGCTTTTTAGGACCGACGGCGTTGGAGATGCCATTCTTTCCACAGCATGTCTTGATTTCCTTAGCCATTTGGATGCTCAAGCCAGAGTATATTGGATCAGCTATGAACCGATTTCAGGACTCATTGAAAAGAGCTATCCAGACGCGATCCAGATAAGGATCAACAGGAAAAGAACCAACCTTCAAATACTCAAAGAGATAAGCGAGGCGACAGGAGAACTGGACCATGTCATTGACCTCAAAAGATCTTCCCGATCCGTATTTCTTTGTTCCCAACTTTCCAGAATTAAGAAAGCCCAATATCACACCTGGAACAAGCAGAGTATCACAAGAAGCCTGATGGTCGCCAGGGCTTTTTTCCGGAAAAGAAAGTCCAATCGCCGGTACAAGCAAAACCCCATACTCAGGTATCAAATGATGCTCGACTGTCTGACCAGGGCCATTGATATTCAGGCCAGCTCCAATTCACTCCCCTCCATACCGGTACTTAAGAATGACCCCGATATTCCCCTTCAAAAACCCTTGAACTTAAAATGGATCTCCGTTATCCCGGGGGGAAAATACCACCTCAAAAGAGCTCCGATCCAAACCTTTCAAAAGATACTTCAGGAGGTACTTGATAGATCATCGGAGAAGGTCATCTTCCTTTTCCTCGGTGACAAAGATGACCGCCATGTAGCAGAAGAACTGATAAACACCATCCATGAAAAGGGCGTGACCAAAAACCTCTGCGGAAAATATTCCCTATATCAAAATGCTCAAATTCTATCGCAATGCGATCTATCCTTGAGCAACGATACAGCCCTTGCCCACCTCTCTGAAGCCGTTAAAACCCCTGTGGCCATGCTTTTCGGACCGACGGTGGAAGAGTTTGGCTACAGCCCCTTCTTGCACAAAAGCAGAGCTTTTTCCGTTCCTCTTGGCTGCCGGCCATGCACAAAGGGTGGAGCAGGGCATTGCCGTTATAAGGATCAGCTATGTTTTCAACAATTGGATACGAAAGAAATCTCGAGCTTTATCCTGGACCAATTGAATTGATGAAGAGGAACATCAACCCCATAACCAAACTCCTTTTGGGTCTTTATAGCCTTTCGTGGGAAGGTTTTTTGCTGACACTTCGTCTCCTTGCCCCTTTCAGTGAGAAAATCCGCTTCCAACTGGATTCCAGAGGAATTCCAAGCTCAGATCTGATGCGATTCGCGGATTCCAAAAACGGAACGGTGATCTTCTTTTGTTCAAGTGCCGGTGAGTTAGAACAATGCCTGCCGCTGGTCGGGCAATTGGAAAAACAACTGACCCCGATGATCCTGTTCTTTTCGGCCTCCGGATATCGCTATGCCAAAAGTATCGATCTGCACCACCGCTTTTTCCTGATCCGATCCGATTGCAGTTGGGACTGGAGATCAATACTTCGAGCCACTCAACCAAAGATGGTGATCGTCAGTCGCCACGGATTCTGGCCGGGATTGATATTCACAGCAAGGTTATATTCTACACTGATCGCCATCAATGTTTCTCAACGTCCGGGTTCCGGGAAGCTTTCCGGAATTACAAAACAGTTCTTTTTGAAATATTTTGATGAGATCTACCTCTCAGGTGGAAGATTCAGCATCAGGTTTCAGGGAGATCTCAAACCTAAACTGCAAATCAGCGGTGATACCAAATACGACAGGGCCATACAGAGAAAAACCGAGCTCTCATCTCCAACCGTTCCCGACCTGCCGGAAGAACACCCGTGGTTGGTGTTGGGAAGTGCTTACCCGGATGAAATACGACTGACAATCGAGGCTTATCAATCGATCAAGCCACAGTTAGAGCAAGCATGGAAAGTGGCTGTTTTGCCCCATGACCTTTCCGCAGAAAACATGAATTCTATCAAAAATGAGTTGAAAGGATCCGGATTACCACATTTGTTGGAGGGGAGATTGGGCTTGCTTTTCAGTTATTATTCCCAGGCCCAAGCGTCTATCATCGGAGGAGGCTTCCATGAAAAAGGAGTTCATAATGTTCTTGAGGCTGCGGTTTTTGATATTCCCGTTTTTTCGGGCCCTTCCATTGACGCAGAGCCGGAAGCGTTTGAACTCGAAGAGAAGGGAATTCTGAAGATCTTTAGTTCAGCACAAGAGCTTGCAGATCTTTGGCTGATGTTGGATTCAGGTAGGATCCACGCCTCCGGATTGGAATTTATCCGATCCAGGTCAGGTGCAACCCAAATAATTTTGAATCATTTAGAACCAATCAAGGATGAAGGTGATTTTGCCCGTTAAAGAAAACTCAACAAGGGTTCCTAACAAAAATTGGAGAGAATTCCATGAAGGCATGTCCTTAACGGATGTGAAAATCAAGCAATTGCTTGAGGTATTTTCCGGAAAAGACATTTTCCTTTCATGCGATGAGAAAAAAAGGGAAGAATATGCGAAGAAATATGGAATCAATTTCCAGCTCCGATCTGCTGAACTGGCCGAGGATCGGACTCCCTGGTCTGATGTGGTCTTCGGAATTTTAAGGGATCTGCCCATCAAGGATTCTGAAGATATCCTATGGACTGAAGTTACCTCCCCTCTTTTTTCCGATTATGGGACGCTAATCAAAACCTGGGAGGAAAAAAAGTCGGCCTTTGACTCCTTGCTCACTGTCAAGGCGCAACGCGATTTCTTCTTCTGGAAAAACGGTCAACCCATCAATTTTCAATTCGGCAAATGGCATAAATGGTCCCAGGATCTGGAGCCGCTTTATTCTATGGACGCCTCATTTATCATCAGAAAAGGTCTGCTTTTGGATCTTCGATATCCGGTGGGGAAAGAACCTTACTTATTCGAAATAAATCAGGAAACCATTGAAATAGACAGCATGCTTGATTTTAGGATGGCAGCAGAATTATTTCAAAACACCAAAAATCGGCAGCAATGATCATTGGGAAAAGAAAAACAGGAGCAGGCTTTCCTTGCTATGTGATCGCCGAGATTGGTCACAATCACCAGGGAAGTCTTAAGAAGGCCCTGGAGTTGATCCGGGCGGCGGCGGACTCCGGAGCCGATGCGGTGAAACTTCAGAAAAGGAACAACAAGGATCTGTTTACCAAGGATTTTTTTGACAAGCCTTACAATGGCATCAATAGTTTTGGTCGGACCTATGGTCAGCATCGGGAGTTCCTTGAACTCTCCTTCGAGGAGATCATCCAATGCAAATACCTTTCCGAAGAAATGGGAGTGGATTTCATCATTACACCCTTTGATGAGCAATCATTATCCCTTTGCCATGAGCTGGATCTGGTCGCGATCAAGATCGCTTCAGGAGATCTGACCAACATACCCTTGTTGGTCAAAGCTGGAGAACTCGGTAAACCCATTATCCTCTCAACCGGAGGATCGACACTCAATGAGATCGAAACAGCGCATAAAACTTTGGAGCTTGCCTCTGCGGAGTTTTCCTTACTCTATGCTGTTTCATCCTATCCAACGCTCCCAAATCAAGCCAATCTAAATAGGCTCTCCGAGCTGAAAAACCTCTTTCCAGCCACCGAAATCGGCTATTCAGGGCATGATGAAGGGATATTGGGTGCAATGATCGCCAGAACCCTTGGAGCCTCGATAATCGAGAAGCATTTTACGCTTGACAAAAACCTCAAGGGAACGGATCATAGCTTTTCTCTGACCCCAATGGAATTTCAGGAAATGAGAAATCAACTTAAGAGAATTGATGATATGCTTGGAACCACATACCCTTCAAAAGATGTCTTGAACGAACATGAAAGGGCAGCCAGACATAAAATGGGAAAGTCCATCTATGCCGCCGATCATATTCCGACGGGAACGATCATAACAACGGAAATGATCTGCATAAAATCACCTTCCAATGAATTGAGTCCGGCTGATCTGGGCCAGGTTTTGGGAAAGCAAACCAGGGTGGAATTGAAGAAAGAAGATCCATTGAAAAGATCATTTCTAATTTGAGAGCTGATTCAAGAATATGAAGATCCCAATTTTCCTCATCGCATTATCTCTTGCTTTTTGGCATTGCTCGCCTCAATCCGATTCAGATGTTGGTTCCGGAAAATCCGCAGATAAAACGACCATACTCCTTTTAGGTGTATACCATTTCAACAATCCAGGTATGGACGAGCATAACATCGAGGTTGATGACTACTTCAGCGAACGAAGACAGACTGAGATCGATGAGGTGAACGAAAGGCTGGCGGAGTTTCAACCAAACAAGATCTTTATCGAATGGAAGCGCGAAGAAGATCAGGCCTATGCCGATAGCATGTATAGTGCTTTCCGGAAAGGTGAACTGGATCTGAAGAATCTCGAGTCCGGAAGAAACGAGGTCTACCAGTTGGGTTTCAAAACCGGGAAACTTACGGGCGTTGAAGAACTGACCTGTGTTGATGCCGATGGAGTATGGCTGGGACAATGGGTGAATTTTGTAGCCGATACCCTCCAAAACAAATATTACCTCGGGGAATCGGAAAAGATGCGAAGTGATTTTGAGGAATATAACAGCAAGTTTAACTCAAGAACGGTCCTGGAAAACCTGATCGAAACCAATCAATGGGAATCCATCATGGACAACCACCGGTATTACAATGACCTGGCCATCAGGGTGAAGGACACTGTAGGGATCTATTTTTCCAATCAGGAGAGGACCGATACCATCGCCGGAATGGAATACACGCTTAGATCGTATGATTTCGAAAACATCGGGGTCGAGCTGGTCGCAGAGTGGTACAAAAGAAATTTTCTGACCTATAGGAACATCCTCGAAAACTCCCGACCGGGAGATCGCGTCATCCTCATTTTCGGTCAGGGACATATCCGCATACTGCATCATATGTTGAAGGATAATCCCGGTTTTGAGGTGATAGATCCCCTGGACTATCTGGCAAACTGATTCATATTTCCCTTCAGAGGTTCACAATGTTTTTCCATTCCGCTGAAACCTGCACCTCTCATGTAATTTCATGACAATGCAAGATGAATTTCCTCAGGAATTATGAACTTAAGGTGCTTTTAATGGAAAAATCATGAAGTACACGTTGACCCTTTTGCTCTGCTTTTTTACTCTTCTGACACTGGCACAGAAGTATGAATTCCACAGTGATGATACTTACCAGATCAAAAAGAACGGTGATCTGGTGATCAAAAGCGATGGTGCCGAGGTCACGATCAAGGGTACGGAGCGTGAAGATGCATGGGTAAAGATCGATCGCATCATTGATTTTCGCGGAACAAAATCATGGGATAAGGAATTCAAAGTGGAGGTCAGGGAGGAAGATGGAGATATCCTGATCAGGGAAATTCGCGGAAGCAATAGCTACTTTACAGGCTACACCAAGGAGGATTATAAGATCCAGATCGAATTGCCGAAGGATTCCAACCTGAAAGTAAACGGGGATGACGGAGCCTTCTATATTTCGGATATAACAGGAAAAATCAGAATTGATCTCGATGACAGCGAGGCCAGGCTGGAGAACTGCATCTCATCCGAAAACCGGATCAATATGGATGATTCGGATTTTCGAATGTCAGGTGGAAGAGGTGAACTCATCCTCGGCCTTGATGATTCGGAGGTGATCATCGAAAACGGAGAATTTGAAACCGCCTTCATCGACTTTGATGATAGCGAGATCGAATTCCAGACCAGCCTTGCGGAAAACGGAAAATACAAATTCTCCGGAGAGGGTGAGATCGATTTCCTGATCTCTGGCGGAGGAGGAATCATCGAGGTCCGGCATGATGACAGCGAGATCCGAACCACGGAGGGCTTTGAGGCCCTGGAACAAAGGGAAGGGTACCTGAGATTCAAAATCGGAAATGGGAAGGCACAGGTGGATTTTAATGTGGAGGATTCGGAGATCGACCTTGTGAAAAAGTAGAATTGCGCAGACTCTTATGCCTGAAGATTTTTTCATTTCTATTTAACAAAAGATTAAACCTAAGCTCTTGGTCAACTGAAAAATTATGCGGTATTTCGAACCTTATTTAGAATTGATCTAAATAACTAACTCGAAATTCTTCATGAAATACTCTATTCTATTTTCCCTTCTTTTTGCCTTCTCCGCGGTTTTTTCCCAAACCTCCCCTCCTTCGGAAGAAGTAGAGGCCATCAAATCCATGTGCGGATGCTATGAGGTAGATTTCAATTTTGTCGAAACGTTCTCACCTAATAAAGAGTACGAAATTCACGAGGCTTATCATTCAAAAGCAGAAGCCGAATGGGTTTTTATAGAAGAGGAGTCAGAGGGGCATATCAGCTTGCAGCATTTGCTGATCGTTGGTCCCGATAGGGTCATCAAACACTGGAAACAGGATTGGATCTATGAGAACACCGAGTTCTTTGTTTATGATCATGACTTCAGATGGACAAGGGGCACAGAACCCAAAGAATCCGTCACAGGTGAATGGACGCAGAAGGTTTATCAGGTCGATGATTGCATTCGCTACGAAGCCTCAGCGCCCTGGATTAAGAAGGATGGTGTTATTTATTGGGAAAGTGAAGTTGACGCACCCCTGCCAAGAAGAGAAATTACGAAAAGAAGTGATTACAATGTGATGCACAGAAGAAACAGGCAGGAATTGACTGACTACGGGTGGCTGCATGAGCAGGATAACAAGAAGATCATTCGTAAAAAAGATGAGGACCAGCTTCTCGTCATGGAGAAGGGATACAACACTTATACCAAGGTTGAAGATTCCAAATGCAAGGCTGCCAAGAAATGGTGGAAAGAGAACAGGGAGTACTGGAAATTGGTAGAAGCGGTTTGGCAAGAATCACTAAAGGACATGGATGATGTGCAGATGGTTGACAAGGTGGATGGAGAAAAAAGGTATGAGAAGTTGTTCACCCTACAGTACGAATACGATGCAAAAAAACCGGAGGAAACAAAAAAGAAAATTAAAGATGTATTGGATCTCTATTTTGTTGAATCCAGTTCGTCGAACACTCAAAAATTAGATTCTGGTAAAGAGGGAAATTTCTAGCATTGGATTTTGTTTAAACTTCCCACCCCGGGGTTGTCGTAATGGCCTCCGGGGTTTTTTATTTTCCTCTGAGAGATCATGGTCTGCCCCTATGCCAAAAGATCCGCTATCGATCCATGTCTAACCCATATCCCCCTTGAGCTAGGGAAAATTTTCCATTTTGACATCGCATTATTGGCTTGTGATCTATTACCTTTTCAGTTCGAGCAATTGAATCAGTTCGATGAAAATGGTGGAAAGCTCACAGTCACTCCATAAACCCTTGAACAACAGCCTGGTATGAAGAAATATTCACTTACCCTGCTGGTTTGGGGCTTGTTCCTGTCTACCGGGTTCTCGCAAGATGATATTCCGGATTCCTCAGGATATTCGGGATACGTAATTTTTCTCCCCGGATACATTCAGGGTGCAACCAACTTCCTCTACGCCGGCCCACCAATGATTGGCGAAGTAGGAAATAAATCCGTTGGCTCCATTTTTCAAAGTCCGGAAGAAAAATCTTCAATTGCATTTGGTCTTGCAGGTGAATTGAGCCATAAGTTCAAGAATTCAAGAACGCAGTTCTTCATAGGTAACCGGCTTGAAGATATTCTCCGACTTGATGTACCATTCGGAGTTGGATTAAGACAAGAACTACCGGATAAAAGCATACTAGCCGGAAGCTTTCTATTTACCCCGCTTGAACTCCTGATGTGGTCTGATCCTTTTGTGGCCGATGAGGATAGAGAAGAAACCTACCTTGCCTATCCGGGAGTCAGGATCCGATGGGGAAGGATCCTCAGAACAGGCCTGGAAATAACACTCACGGGAAGAAGATACGTCTACGACCTTGAAGCCAGCGGAAAGTCATTGATCGACGAAGGATCACTCCCATTATCAGAGCAATCAAAATTGATCCGCAACGGGAATGTTTTAAAGGCAATGGTTCTGTACAGGATAGACTTAAAAAATCACAGATTCGAGCCCGCATTTCGCTATGTATTTGATTTCAGACAGGGAGAGGCGATTGCTCAAAGCGGATACAGCCTTCAATTGACTTATATAGCTCGAATCAAGAAACAAACCATCCTGGATTTCAACCTTTTATACGGACAGAGGGCAGCCGGAGAAGTTCATCCTATCTATGGAAAAACGCTTGAGTCAGATCGCTTTGGCGCAGCCTTTACGACCATAGTACCATTCAAAAAGTTCGATTCTTCCTTTTTGGCTGTCCTTTTCAGCCTGGAATACCTATATGAAGATGCCAGCATTGATTTCTACGACTCCAGTTTCAGCTCCGTCTTTCTTGGGCTCATGTGGAAGCACATCAGAAAGTAATACTTTTACCGGCTATGGCGCGGTCTCGAAACAAAACCACTTTGCTGAGACCAAGAATAAGCTCAAAAGATCTTGGATGCTTTTTCCTGCTCTTGCTCATACCCTTGACGGGATATTCTCAGGAGGAGATTGACAATCAGCTCTGGCTGGATTATAATCTGAGATATGATCTGACAGACAGATCCTCCATCGGCGGTGACGCAGGCATACGGGGTGCATTCACAAATTATGACTGGAATCAGATCGTCTTCCGGCCTCAATACATGTACAGAGCAAGGACCACCTTCGGAATGAATGCCGGAGCAGGTTATTTCGGAACCTTCTTTGAGGATACATTAAACCTTCATGAGTTCCGGCCAAATTTTGATCTGCTCTTTCGATTTCCCGACAATGAATACATTGCTTTCTTTTATCGTTTACGGTTAGAACCGAGGTTCTTCTTCTACGAGCAAGGTTCAAACGACCAGAACCTTCGAGTCAGGTATCTGATCGGAGTGGAATCACCTGATATATTCATCGGAGGCCAGAAACGCCCGATCTATTTCCAGGCGTTTTGGGAGGGCTTCAATACCCTTTTTGAAGAGAGCGCAGCAGAGGTATTCGTCAACCAAACCAGGATCACTTTCATTTTCGCCCATAGGGTTTCCAGGTATTTCCGCTACGAATTCAACTTTGTCCTTCAAAGATCCCGATTATTCAGCGAGTCGGGTCTTCAAACCGGTCAACAGCTGTTTAGGTTCAGGTTCTTTCACAGGGTTTTCCAAAGGCAAGCCACTGAAGTCCCTGTGGATTAAGCCCTTGGTTTCGCCCTTGACAAATCAAGCCCTCATGTTTCTTAGCTTTGGGAAATTTCATTTTGAGCTATGCTAAAATCCATCCTTAGTTTTCCGATCCTTATCGCGCTCTTTGCTTGCAACGGAGTCAAAAAAGATCCGGGACCTTTTGAAATAATGATCGGTTCATTTTCCTCGGAGCAACAATCCATAGAAGACAGTAACTATTATCATATCAGCCTGCACATGGCACAGGTCTGGAAACAATCCGGCCAAAACTGGCTTTATGTGGAACAGGCCCTTGGAAGCATGCAGGACAAACCATATCGGCAAAGATTTTATCTGGTAGAAGAAACCGGAGATGGGAGTTACAAGAGCTCGGTTTATGCCATAAAGAATGATTCACTCTTCATTGGAAAATGGAAGACCCCGGAATATTTTGATGCATTTGACCAATCATTGCTGGAGGAGCGGGAAGGTTGTGCCGTATTCCTGAACAAAACCGAAACCGGGTATTCCGGCTCAACAAACGAACGCGACTGT
>JANQHS010000091.1 GCA_028282565.1 Cytophagales bacterium
GGAGTGATGACCCATTTTGAGCATGACCTGTATAGTCAGGATATCTCCCCGGAGCAATTCAATGAAGTATGGTGGAGCTATAAAAGAAAATATCAGGGAATTGAACCTCCTTCCGAAAGAGGACCAGAGTATTGTGATGCTGCATCCAAGACGCATATCAATAACGACGCAGCCCAATACTATGATTATGCCCTATCCTATGCCTTGCTTTTCCAATTCCACAATCACATAGCCAAGGAGATCCTCAAGCAAGATCCGAGAAACACCAACTATTACGGAAGCAAAGAAGTGGGGGATTTCCTTTACGGAGTTCTGTCTCCCGGAGCTACCAAGGACTGGAGAGTTTTGTTGGAGGAAAGCACCAGCCAGGCGATGTCAGCCAAGCCCATGTTGGAGTACTTTGCTCCCCTGACCGAATATCTTAAGGAATTAAATGAAGGAAGGGATTATGCACTTCCTGAAAGCATCTGATCATGAAAGGGAACCTAGGTTCCCTTTTTTATTTCAACAGCAATCTGTTCAAGGCTTGAATACCATTCAGATCCAAATCGCCGGATAAGGGATTCCTTCAAAAAGACATACAAAGGGATCTTACTTCTCTTTCCGAGCTCGCATGCAGGCGAGCAAATATCCCATTGATGATAATTCAAAGCCGTTGAGCCGAAAAGCCTGACCTCCCGGGCAGGGTACAGATGGCAGGAGATCGGTTTCTTAAAATCTTCCGGCTTTCCCGACCATTCTTCTTCAAAGGAGCATTTGAGAATTCCCTTATCGTTATAATACGCGTAGATGCATTCTTTATGCCCAATGGTCGGTGTGACCCATTCCCCATCGATATCCATTTTAGCCGGACCCTCTTTGTCGAGAATTTCCCTGGACTCCTTCGATAGGTATTTTTTAATGGAAGGAATTTTTTTGATGATCTCCTCGATCTCCTCCTCAAGCAATGGAGCACCGGCCTCCCCTTCCACACAACAAGCTCCAAGGCAGGCATTTAGGTCACAGCAAAAATATTCTTCAAGAAGGTCCTCACTGATCAACACGTTGTCTATTTCTATCAAGCTGAATTTTTTTCAAAGAAGCATGTTTTTTTGGTCAAAAAAGTATCCCTTTTTTGCCACTCGAAATTGCCCATGCTAGATCTAGGATCCCTAAACGAATCTCAACGAAATGCCGTAACTCATAAGGAAGGACCGATGATGGTACTTGCGGGTGCTGGCTCAGGAAAAACCCGCGTATTGACCTATAGAATTGCGTGGCTCATTGAGAATGGCATGGACCCGTTTAACATCCTGGCATTGACCTTCACAAATAAGGCTGCCAGGGAAATGAAAGAGCGGATCATCTCGGTGACCGGAGAGGATGCCAGAAACCTGTGGATGGGAACCTTTCATTCGGTTTTTTCCAGGATACTCAGAGCTGAAGGAAACAAGGTAGGATTTCCGAGCAATTTCACCATTTACGATACTGACGACTCAAAATCCCTGATCAGGTCGGTGATCAAAGGCTTGAATCTTGATGACAAGCTTTACAAACCCAACATGGTTTTAAACAGGATCTCTATGGCCAAGAACAGTTTGATCGGGCCGGATGAATACCTGGAAAACGAATCCCTGGTTTCAGAGGATTACGAATCCCAAAGACCTGAGCTCGGTAGAATCTACAAGGAATATTTCGAGCGTTGCTTCCGTTCCCAGGCTATGGACTTTGATGACCTGCTGTATTATACCCATCTCCTTTTCTCGAACAATATGGATGTCCTGAACAAATATCAGGACAGGTTCAGGTTTGTACTGGTCGATGAGTTTCAGGATACCAACTATTCGCAATACCTGTTGACCAAAAAACTGGCCTCCCGCTTCCAGAATATTTGTGTTGTTGGAGACGATGCCCAAAGTATCTACGCTTTCAGGGGTGCCGATATCGGTAATATCCTCAATTTCGAAAAGGACTATCCGGATCAGGAGGTTTTTAAGCTTGAGCAGAATTACAGGTCGACAAAAACGATCGTAGAGGCCGCAAATCACGTGATTGCCAACAATAAGACTCAGCTCTCTAAGGAGGTTTGGACAGACAATGAGCCCGGTGAAAGGATCGAGTTGGTCCGGGCATCGACCGATAGTGAGGAGGGCCGGCTTGTATCCTCTTCCATTTTTCAGGAGAAGATGAACAAGCAGTTGCGAAACGCGGATTTCGCGATCCTATATCGTACAAATGCTCAATCGAGAGCCCTGGAAGAAGCTCTCCGCAAGGTGAACATTCCGTATCGCATCTATGGAGGCATTTCGTTTTACCAACGAAAAGAGATCAAGGATGCACTGGCCTATATGCGGTTCACCATAAACCCCAAAGATGAGGAAGCGCTGAAACGTATCATCAACTTTCCCAAAAGAGGGATCGGGCCAACGACCATTTCCAAGATCATCGTTCTTGCCGAAGAAAGAAAGGTCAGCATTTGGGATATCATCGGGGAAGCCCATAAATACTTTAAGGGAAAGATCGGAAACGGGATCATGGAGTTTGCCTCGCTGATCAAACATTTCCAATTGGAATCGGCCAATAAGGACGCCTATTCTGCAGCGGAAACGATCATTAAAAACTCCGGATTGCTTAAGGAGTATTATGAGGATAAATCGATCGAAGGGCTGGCAAGGTATGAGAATATCCAGGAACTCCTCAGCGGAATAAGGGAATTCACAGATAATACGGACTCCGAAGACAGATCTTTGGCTTCCTTCCTTCAGGACATTGCCTTGCTGACCGATCAGGACAATGATTCGGGAGATGATGATCGTGTGACAATGATGACCATACATGCGGCCAAAGGCCTGGAGTTCGATCATATCTTTATCACGGGGCTTGAGGAAGATCTTTTCCCTTCCCAAATGATGATGAGTTCCAGGGCAGACCTGGAAGAAGAAAGAAGGTTGTTTTACGTGGCGATCACCCGGGCCAAGAAAAAATTGGTCTTGACCCATGCGGCCACAAGGTATAGATACGGAATGCTGAATTCCTGCGAACCCAGTCGATTCCTGGAAGAGATTCCGAGTCAATTCGTTTTTCAAAACCAAAGAGCAACGGGCTTCGCCAGGGCAAGTTCTATTCCTCCTGCCTATGCCAGAAGGAAAGAGCAACCAAAAACACCCGTCACCAATCTTCGCCCCCTTAAAAAGGTAAAAACCAGCTATAAGCCCCCAGCAGATTTCGTCCCGGACGATCCCTCCAAGCTCGCTGAGGGAATGAAGGTTGAGCATCCCAAATTCGGTTTTGGTATGGTCGGAAAAATTGAGGTTTACAATCACCAGAAGAAAGCAGTGGTGAATTTTGATGATTTTGGCGAAAAAACATTATTACTTAGCTTTGCTAAGCTCAAAATTCACGCTAAATAACCACCATTTCACATGATAGAAAGCCGCGGAACTCTTAAACTGAGAGAGTACGGGAGGAATATTCAGAACATTGTTAGCCATATCAAATCGGTTGATAATAAGGAAGAAAGAACCCGACTATCCTACCTTCTGATCGATCTCATGAAGCAGATCAATCCGAATTACATGGACACCGAAGAAAATGTGCAGAAGCTCTGGGATCACCTTTTTATCATTTCTGACTACTCCCTGGATATAGATGCACCGTTTCCTCCGCCCAACCCGACCATGGTGAACAGAAAGCCGAGAAAGATGCCTTATGCCCAGAAGAGGATCAAGTTCAGGGTATATGGACATAACCTTGAACTGCTGATCGAAAAAGCATTGGAGATCGAAGATCCTCAAAAGAGAAAGGATGCGGAAGTATACCTGATCAGGCTCATGAAAAATCTCTCCTATAGCTGGAACAGAGAGGTGGCCGATGACGAAGTGATCGCCAAACAATTAAAAGAAATTTCAGGTGGCAGATTGGATCCCGACATCAAAGGAGCAAGGGAATCCGGGCATCTGGAGATGAGCTTTAAACAAAGCAATCAACAAGGGAGCAGTAGTAACCGGAACCAGTCTAAGGGCAGAAGGTTTAGGAAAAGAAGAAACTAAGATGGGTGTATTCGAGATCCAAGGTGGTCATAAACTATCTGGGTCCAT
>JANQHS010000096.1 GCA_028282565.1 Cytophagales bacterium
ATCCAGTGCCTTTGCTGAAGCTTCTTCCTCTTTTCTGTGGAGGTTTCTGATGGTTTTGATCTGGTTTTCCTTTTCCGTTTTTGTCGCTCTGATCACCTCGCCGGGGATAATCGTAGGCGAACCTTTCGAACTGAGGAAGGTGTTCACGCCTACGATGGGAAATTCTCCCGTATGCTTTAAGGTCTCATAATAAAGGCTTTCCTCCTGGATCTTTCCCCTTTGATACATGGTCTCCATAGCTCCGAGAACTCCGCCTCTTTCCGTGATCCTGTCAAACTCTACAAGAACAGCTTCTTCCACCAGATCAGTCAGCTCTTCAATAATGAATGAACCCTGAAGCGGATTTTCATTTTTAGCCAGGCCAAGTTCTTTGTTGATGATCAACTGGATGGCCATGGCCCTTCGTACGGACTCTTCCGTTGGTGTGGTGATCGCTTCATCGTAGGCATTGGTATGAAGGGAATTACAGTTATCATATATGGCATAAAGGGCCTGAAGTGTGGTTCGGATATCGTTAAAATCGATCTCCTGTGCATGAAGCGACCTTCCGGATGTCTGAATATGATACTTCAGCATTTGGGATCTTTTATTTGCTCCATACTTATTCTTCATGGCCTTTGCCCATATTCTTCGGGCAACTCTACCGATCACTGCATATTCGGGGTCAATGCCATTCGAAAAGAAGAATGATAAATTCGGAGCGAAGTCATCGATGTTCATTCCCCTGCTCAGATAATACTCCACATAAGTGAATCCGTTGGCCAGGGTAAATGCCAGCTGTGTAATGGGGTTTGCCCCCGCTTCAGCGATGTGATATCCTGAAATCGAGACTGAATAGAAATTTCTGACCTTGTGATCAATGAAGTATTCCTGTACATCGCCCATTAATTTCAGCGCAAACTCGGTCGAGAAAATGCAGGTGTTTTGAGCCTGATCCTCTTTGAGTATATCGGCCTGAACAGTTCCTCTAACCTTGGACAGGGTAGCGGCCTTGATCTTTTTGTAAACATCTGCAGGAAGAACCTGATCTCCTGTAACGCCAAGAAGGCTCAGACCAAGGCCATCATTGGTTTTAGGTAGTTTTCCATGATAGACGGGAGCGAGTTTTTCCTTCCCTTTTCTGAGCGATTTGATTTTGTCCGATACCTTCTTTTCAAGACCGTTTTCCCGGATATACATTTCGCATTGCTGATCAATGGCAGCGTTCAGGAAAAATGCCAAAACCATAGGAGCTGGTCCGTTTATGGTCATAGAAACCGAAGTATTGGGAGCACATAGATCAAATCCGGAATACAATTTCTTTGCATCATCAAGACAGCAAATACTCACTCCGGCGTTTCCGATCTTTCCATAGATATCCGGCCGGTAATCCGGGTCGCGACCATAGAGCGTCACAGAGTCAAAGGCTGTGGATAGCCTGATCGCCGGCATGCTCTCGCTGACATAATGAAACCTTTTGTTGGTGCGTTCGGGTCCGCCTTCTCCGGCAAACATTCGGGTCGGATCCTCTTCCTGTCTCTTGAACGGGTAGATGCCGGCGGCAAATGGAAACTCACCCGGTACATTTTCCTGGGCCATCCATTTCAGCAGATCACCCCAGGCCCGGTATCGCGGAGTAGCGGTTTTTGGGATCTGTATGTGAGAAAGGGATTCAACATGTGTTTTGATCTCTAAAACCTTATCCCTGACCTTGAATTTGAAGATCTCATCTTTGTAGGCCTTTTGCTTGTTTGGCCAATCCTTGATCCATTTTTTATGCTCTATGCTCAAATCATCTTCCAGTTCTTTGATCTTCTTCTTGATCGTATCAATTGCGGATCTGTCCGATTTGGCATCAAGGTTTTGAACAGATAGATCAAGTGCATAGAGCTTCTGTGCTATTTCCGCCTGCTCTTCTATTTTGTTTCCGTAATCCCGGATTCCCTCTGAGATCTCCGACAGATATCTCACTCTTTTTGGCGGGATGATATGATCACTTTGGCCAAATTCGATCTCAAACACTCCATGTGCACTGAACCTGCCATCTGACCTTTCGCTGAGGATATCCATCAGGTGCTTGTACAGATCGTTCATCCCGTCATCGTTGAACTGAGATGCGATGGTGCCAAAAACAGGAAGCTCATCAACCGGCACATCAAATAGCTTATGGTTTCTCTGATATTGCTTTTTAACATCCCTGATCGCATCAAGGGCACCTTTTTTGTCGAATTTATTGAGGGCGATCACATCAGCGAAGTCGAGCATATCGATTTTTTCGAGCTGACTGGCGGCGCCGTATTCGGGCGTCATCACGTATAGGGAAATATCAGCGTAATCCAGGATTTCCGTATCACTTTGCCCGATCCCCGAGGTTTCCAATAAGATAAGATCATAGTGAGCTGCCTTCAAAATATCAAGAGCTTCACCTACATGCTTTGAGAGGGCAAGATTACTCCTCCGGGTCGCAAGCGATCGCATATAAACCCTTGGATGGTTCACCGAATTCATCCTGATCCTATCACCCAAGAGCGCTCCGCCGGTTTTTCTTTTGGAGGGGTCTACGGAAATAATCCCTACAGATTTTTCGGGAAAATCGGCCAGGAAACGACGAAGGACTTCATCGACCAATGAAGATTTTCCGGCTCCGCCTGTACCCGTGATCCCAAGAACCGGGACCTGGCTGGTTTCAGCGGTTTTATGAATATTCTTTAAGACCTCCTTGCTACCCTTTACCTGGTTTTCAGCCGCAGAGATCATTCTGGCAATGATCCTCTTGTCTTCTTTGTCCAGTGATCTGGCTTCGCCATTCAGGCTTTTAACCGAGACGAAATCGCTATTCTTCACAAGATCATTGATCATTCCCTGCAGTCCAAGTTGCCGGCCATCGTCAGGCGAATAGATCTTGGCTATACCATAGTCCATTAACTCCTTGATCTCTTCCGGGAGAATAACACCACCGCCTCCGCCAAAGATCTTGATATGTGAGGCTCCCTTCTCCTTCAGCAGGTCGTACATATACTTGAAATACTCCATATGCCCGCCCTGATAGGAAGTCATGGCAATGGCCTGTGCATCTTCCTGGATAGCGCAGTTCACCACCTCTTCCACACTGCGGTCATGACCAAGATGGATCACTTCTACACCGGTAGACTGAATAATCCTTCTCATGATATTGATGGCAGCATCATGACCATCAAAAAGGGATGCTGCAGTTACGATCCGGACTTTGTTTTTTGGACTATAGGGCTTTGCTTCTATCATAGGACTTCGAAAAAGGGATGCAAATTTACGGATTGGCTGATTTTTAGCCTAAACTCCGAAGTTTAGCGCCAGTTTAAATACCAGGTTATCTCCTATGTCGTCAAAGGCATAAGGGCCGTATCTGTAGAAGGCTCCGAAACCTATGCCGGTTTTGAGTCCCAGGTTTCTAAATACAATGAGATCGTTGATAAAGACACCGGATTCAAAGTATCCTTTTTCCATAGTGTTAAATGTAATTCCCTGGTGGTTCTCCGGAGATCTGAGATTTCCAAAACCAAAGTTGTGACTCATTTCAACAGTGGGGAAATGGTTCAGGAATCCTATGGAGATCGGACCGAAATTATGTGAATAGAAAAGCGCAAACATCTGATCAGAGAGGAACTCGTTGTAGCGCATGGTTTCAAAGGCATTGTGGATCACGATAGAGAATTCGCGAAATCCTCCATGACCGTTGAACAACTTGGCATAAGGAAGATCATCGGGTGTATAGTTGTATACCAGCTTGAAGTGGCTTTTTCCATAGCCAAGGAATTTTTCCACGAATTCGACCTTGGATTCCCACTTGAAATATTGGTACTCGCCGCCAAGCCAGTTATTACCAAAGGTCATCCGGGCCCAAAAAACAGGATAGGGCTTTTTTATTGAAATTCTGTCCCACACCGACTGGATAAATTGCTCTCCGTACCCCAGTCGGAATTGTAACCCCAACTCAGAATATTCATAGAATTCCAGGTTTTGCCCCATAAAAGCATAATCATATTGTGGATTATCCCTGGATCGCTGATAGGAAAACCACCCTGAAAGGTATTTTGCGATTCTACCTCCGGTGCCTAGATTCACCCTATCCGTCAGTTCAAAGATCTTCAATTGGTAGGCACGCAGTCTTTCCGTATTGAACATTCTTTTGTCTTTTTCATACTCCGAGGCTCCTGACTCCCGCAGGTCTCTTTCGGCAAGTACTTTGACCTCCCATAAAGGGGATTTGCTTGGGAAAATGGAGGCATCCAAACCAAACTTGGCCTGTCGATCTCCAAATCCATATCCGGCAAAACCGCCGAATTTGATCATCCTGGAAAATCTATGGTTGGTATGGAGCCCAAGCCCGAGACGGATATCTTCATAGAGGTTGAAATTGATGATCCGGTTCAGGTCGAAATCGACAGACCTGAAAGGGATCTTCCCATAATAGACCCTTTCTCCGAAAGTGGCCAGTCCTTCAAGGCTTTCGATCCTTCCAAGGGAATCAAAAAACTCAAGGGTGGCCTGATCTTCCGGCGTGAACTCTTCTTTCCTTAGATCCTGCCAGGTCTCGGATGCCTTGGAGATCGAGTCAGGATATTTGAGCACGACTTCGTTGTAGTACGCAGGCCTTTCAGAGATCGGGGGTCCCGGTTCATCAAAATAAGTTCTCAAAGAACCCTTGACTCCGCTGATAATTCCGATCCTTGAGATGTAGAAGTCGGTTTTTAATGTACGGGGGTATAAAAAAGAGTTCCTGAACTCATAGCTCTCGACATGGACCAACCTCAACTTTGTCTCTAAGGCCGGTGTAGAGACCATTTTTTCAACTCTTTGCCGGGAGAGATTTACAAAAAGATAACCTTTTAGCTTTCCCACCCTTTTTCCTGCATGCGGGTGGAAAAGGACCACCAAGACCGAGTCGCCGTTGAACATCAGGGTGTCGGAGGGAACAAAAAAGTATCTTTTGAATGGATTCCCGGCAATGGGGTTGGGGTAGTCCTTGTTTAGTATTCTGACATAATCCTGAAAAAGCCCGACAGGATTGGCCAAAGAATTCAGGGTAAAAAGTGAGGGATCGGCAATGCCGGTAATTTGGGCAGTCTCAATGACTTCCTGTTGATTGTTTTGTTTCAGAAAATCTTTCCTGCTATGTGATTCAGCCAGGAAGAGGTGATGGGCTTTACTGAATTCGGGTAATCGAAAGTTCCCGATCCTGCCAATTCTGTTGATCAGATATTTGGTCTGATCGAGGTTTTCTACCCCGATATGAAACTTATTGTACAGGTATTGTGAATAGCCTTTTGATCTGTTCGGATCATGAAGCCTCGTATTTTCAAAGATTTGGGCCAATCTGGTTTCGAGCCTCTTTTCGGTTTTTTTTTGGATGGGTAGCACAGAATTTTGAACAAGCCTGATTTGCAATTCGGTGATGCTGTCTCCCATGACCGAATAGGTCAGAGTGCGATGAAGGGGAACCTTGATGACCAGTGATTCAATTTGCCCTACTTCCCTGATCTCAAAGTTTCCATCCTTATCACCCAGGTAATCGATTCCTGACGGAAGTGCCTTGATATGTGGAAATGGAATGGGCTGGGAATAGAGTGTACCGGAAACCTTGCCTCGAACAAGGCTCTGAGAAAATGTTCGTGTTGCAATAAGGAGAAGGAGGAGAGACCAGATCAGGAAAGCTGGCAGAAAGGTTCGGGTTCTCTTCCGAACATTTTTGGTTGTTTTATTGACCTCCGAAATGGAATTCATGAAGCAGCCCGAAATTACTCAATAAGATCTCAACCGGGATCTTCCTTTTCCCGAACTCCAAGTAGTTTTTTCAATGCCCTTAAGGCTCCTACATTTCTGGGTGCATAAATAGCCTGGTAAAGACTTTCTTTTTCGGTCTTAGTTAAATGCCAACTCAGCGCCGCCCTTTGCCATCTTTCCTGTCCTTTCTTTCCCAGGTAATCGGTATGGTACTTGGGGTCATACTCGAAGTCGATGACCCAGATTTTGGTCTCAAGTGTTGCATTTATGTATTCCAGATGGGAGTCGTTGTTCATTTCCTGTGCCTCCCCCCACATTGTATAGAGCCCGGCAATAGGATTCAGGATCTTTGAGAAAAGCGAAGGAAAGTTTCTTTTTTCTATTTCCCTTATCTTCTCATTATCCCTGAGTCTTAGAATAATGACCCCCGAGGTATTTTCCTCGATCCAATCCCGAAAGACCCAGATGAATCTTGTTGCATCGATTGTTCCGAAGTTGTCGCTGAGGCCGGCATCCATGATGAGCATAGCAGGATCGCTGGGTAATGAAATATTCGGAGTGATATAGGGGAAGGTGGCATTCATTCTCAGAGCGGTGACAAACTCCAGATTTTCAGGATCTTGGTTCTGAAAAAATCTTTGAAATTCTATGGATTTGATATGGGTATTGAGGGTTTTGTCAACTCCTGGAATTCCCCTGTTCATATATGAAACCTTATGGGGTGAAATGAAAAGCTTTCTTCCATCATTGATGATCGTGGGCCCTAAGAGCACCAAGGGGATCTCTCCGGCCTTTTCTTCTTTTTGATAGCCAAACACTTTTTTATCCATGATATAGTCCGTGTTTTTCATTAGCTGGTCTTCAAACGCATATCCTCTATCCCGATAGATAGCAGACCCGGACGGCTCATTGTACCTGGGAAATCTCAGAAACAGATCACTTACGGTCATAGAAAGAATGATGGGATTTAGGATATCCTTGGCCATATTCTCGAGATATTGCTCATCCGACGGGTCGATCGGCAATCCCTGCATTTTGCGCCTTTTCAATTCCCGATAATATGAGGCGCCGATCATTCCTCCAGAGGCTCCTGTGATCATGAAGCTATGGTCGAATACTCTACCCCGCGTGGCGGTATCGATTTTTTGAAGCACATTGAAACACCATACCGCCGACCTTTGACCCCCACCCGTTGTTCCGATGAAGATCATTTTTGGCTTTATCGAATCCGGAAATTTCTTTCGCCAGTTATTGAGGATCAGAATGGTGGAATCATAATCCGACTTAAAAAGCGAATCGGAAGAAAGCGAGTCCAGTCTTTTTGTATCATACCCTGCTCCGGGAGGTGTATAATTCATCCCAATGGCAATATTGGTTTTTTGGAAGGAACCCTGCTTATACATGAAATTTATGATGACCACCAGCAATATCAGAAAGGTCACCGCCCAACCTCTCAACCAATAGCTGAATGCCCCTACAAACATCATGATGAGGGAACCAAGAAGTAATCCGCTTGCCGCAGCGGGAATTTGGAATAGCGGGTTCTCTCGATAGTATCCCAAGATGATGATCGAAATAAAGGCCAGAACCTCAAGCATCAAGGCATTGAAATGGTTTTGATCGAATACCCTGACTATGGCCTCGCGGTCCACCCTTGAGTTGGGCACTACATTTTTTAGAAAGGGCTTATAGCTCCAATAATTGGAAATGCGGATCTTCTTTGACCTTCTTGCCCCATACAGACGGCTAAGGATGTTCCAACGGCTCCAGGACACCCTTTTTAGATTTTGATCCAGGTTATTGACAAAATGCCTGATGTAATCTTTGTTGGTGGCGAAGAAATAAAGGAAGATCAACAAAGTGGTGACGATCATTCCAACCAGAAAGCCCATCAGGTCACTAAATATCAAGGGAGGAGGGTTGCCTTTGAGAAAATGGGTGGACTGGAATTTCCAGAAGCTGAAACAATAGAATAGGAGGAAGAAAAATGGAATTACGGAATTGTTGAGGCAGAAATGTACAAATGGCCTTTTGATTGTTCCCAGGAAATTAAAATGGTGGCTGTCCAATATATAGCAGGTGATATGATAGGACATCATGAAAGCTCCAAATGCTCCCCCGAGGATCAGCATGCTCAGAAAATTGACCTCGCCCAGATATTCCGGGTCTAGGAATAGATAGGGAATTCCAAGCACCCTTCCCATTTGCATTGACGTGATGCCAAAGAGGATGGCCCAGAGCAAAAGGAGCAGCTGGTTCTTTTTAAAATGGAGTAATAGCAGTTGCATCGGGAAGCTCCTCCAGATCCTATCAAGCCTATCGATGAAACTCTTTAAAGACATTTGTCAGGGAATATAATAATCCAACGAACAAAAGGGATGCTCCGATGCCTGATTTACTATTTTTGCAGCGATTTTTTGAGATGGATAGGATAAGGAACTTTTGCATCATAGCCCATATTGATCATGGGAAATCGACCCTTGCCGATCGGCTTTTGGAAGCTACCGGTACTGTGACGAGTCGTGAAATGGAAGATCAGGTATTGGATGATATGGACCTCGAAAAGGAAAGGGGCATAACCATCAAAAGCCACGCGATTCAGATGCTCTATAAACATGAAGGAACCGAATACGTCCTGAACCTGATAGATACTCCCGGGCACGTTGATTTTTCCTATGAGGTTAGCCGGGCAATTGCGGCCTGCGAGGGAGCTTTGTTGATCGTTGATTCTTCCCAAGGCATTGAAGCTCAGACGATCTCCAATTTGTACCTGGCTCTGGAGCATGACCTGGAGATCATTCCGGTGCTCAATAAGATCGACCTGCCGGGCTCTATGGTTGAGGAAGTCTCCGATCAGATCATCGATCTTCTTGGCTGTGCACCTGAGGATATCATCAAGGCCAGTGCGAAAGAGGGCATTGGGATCAAGGAGATCCTCAGCCACATAGTGGAAAAGGTACCTCCGCCAAAGGGCGATGAAAACGGCCCTCTGCAAGCCCTGATCTTTGATTCTGTTTATAATCCCTATAGGGGAATTGAAGTGCTTTTTCGGGTGTACAACGGCAAGATCTCCAAGGATGATCAGGTGAAATTTGTCAACACCGGTAAGGAATATGACGCAGATGAGATCGGTGTGCTCGGATTAAAGAACCAAGCCAAAAAGACCATCTCGGCAGGTGATGTCGGCTATTTGATCTCCGGTATCAAGGTGGCGAGAGAGGTGAAGGTAGGAGATACCATTACCCATGTAGAGAAATCATGCAAAGAAGCTATCCAGGGTTTTGAGGATGTGAAACCCATGGTTTTTGCTGGGATCTATCCCGTAGATACCTCCGAGTTTGAGGAGTTGAGAACAAGTATGGAAAAACTCCAGCTCAATGATGCTTCTTTGGTTTGGGAACCCGAGACCTCAGCCGCCCTGGGGTTTGGATTTCGCTGTGGCTTCCTGGGAATGCTTCATATGGAGATCGTTCAGGAAAGGCTGGAACGAGAGTTTGGTATGACCGTGATCACCACTGTTCCATCCGTAGAATATGAAGTTTTTCAAACCGATGGGTCAAATTTTAAGGTTCATTCCCCGGCTGAGATGCCCGAACCAAACCATATTGATAAAGTAGAAGAGCCCATGGTAAAAGCCCAGATCATTACCAAAGATGAATATGTGGGTGCGATCATGAGCCTTTGTATTGACAGAAGGGGAACTCTGGTCAATCAGGTTTATCTGACTTCCTCGAGAGTGGAACTGATCTTTGAAATTCCACTCGCTGAGATCGTTTTTGATTTCTTCGACAAATTGAAAACCATTTCCCGTGGCTATGCCTCTTTGGATTATGAGTTTTCCGGTTTCAAGAAGTCCGATCTGTCCAAGCTGGATATTCTTCTGAATGGTGAAAAAGTCGATGCGCTTTCTGCAATTGTACACAAGAAGAAAGCCTATGATTGGGGCAAGAGGATCTGTGAAAAGCTGAAAGAACTCCTGCCAAGGCAGCAGTTTGAAATAGCTATTCAGGCCGCGATCGGCCAAAAGGTCATCGCCCGAGAAACGGTAAAAGCTCTGAGAAAGAACGTAACGGCAAAATGTTATGGCGGGGATATTACCCGTAAAAGAAAGCTCCTTGAAAAGCAGAAGAAAGGGAAGAAAAGAATGAGACAGGTGGGAAGCGTGGAAATTCCCCAGGAGGCATTTATGGCGGTTTTGCAGATCGAATCCTAATGATGAAATATATCTGGCTCATTTTGATCGTCTTCGGAATTGGTTGTTCTCCTTCCCCCGAAGAGGAAGTCTTAAAACCCAAACTTGTGATTGGCTTTGTTGTGGATCAGATGAGATATGATCTGCTTCATCGATTTGAAACGGAGTTCGGTGAGGGGGGATTTAAGAGGCTTCAGAGGGAAGGGTTGCTTTTCAGCAACTGCAGATATGATTATGCTCAGACCCTTACCGGCCCCGGTCATGCTAGCATTGCAGCAGGAGCTCCTCCCTCAGTGCATGGAATAGCCGCCAATGGCTGGTTCGATGTGCAGAAAATGGAAGAGATCTATGCGGTTTATGATCCCGAAGCAGTTGTGGTCGGCTTCGAGGGACGGGATTCTGTGAATGGGGTTTCACCTGTCAATCTGAAGACCGAAACGATAGGGGATGTATTTAAATCATCATATGGTCCGGAATCCAAAGTATTGGGAGTCTCTCTGAAGGATAGGGCCAGTATCCTTTCGGCAGGCAGATCTGCAGATGCCGCTTTTTGGATCCGGTCTTCCGGTTATTGGGCGACCTCGGATTTTTATTTGGAGGAGCTTCCTTCTTGGGTGCAAGACTGGAACGAAGGAGGTGCCCTCAGGAAATATGAAAACGAAGTTTGGGACCGGGCTATGGAGAGCTATCCTTCGACGACAGATAAGGAGGTAGGATATGAAAGGGTTTTTATTGGCCAGGGGCATCCGGGCTTTCCCAAGAACTACGCCGATCTGGTTCAAAAAAACGGGTATCCCGTTCTTGCAGTCAGCCCCTTTGGAAATACCGAGATCATTGATTTCGGAATGGAGACGATCCGCCAATACTCCTTGGGTAAGGATGAAATTCCGGATTATCTGGGATTAAGTATTTCATGCACCGACAAAATAGGCCATGCCTATGGCCCTTATTCCGAGGAAATTGCGGATACCTACATCCGTTTGGACAAAGAAATTGAGAGATTCCTGAATTTCCTCGATCAGGAGATCGGTAAGGATGACTATACATTTTTTCTGACAGCAGATCATGGAATCGCCAATATTCCCGGTAGAATTGATTCGGTAAACAACGGAGGTGGAAAGGTTCCGATCAAAAAATATTTCGACACCCTGAATATGATCTTGGAGAAGCAATTTGGGGATTCAAATATTGCCGCTTATTACCATGACGAACAGATCTGGATGGATATGTGGAAGATCTATGAAAAAGGCCTTGATATGGAGCAGATTTCCTTAACGGTTTTGGACTATTTGGAATCGAAGCCTGAGATCAGAAAGGTGATTATTACCGATGGGCTCAATGCGGATGGCGAACTTGACGCTCTCGTCCTGAACGGTATTTATAAAGGTCGTTCCGGACAGTACTTTGTACTTTATGAACCGGGCTTTGTCGAGTCATGGCAAACCGGGGTTGACCATGGTTCTCCCTATGATTATGACAGACATATTCCGTTGATATTTTATGGTTCAGGGATTCACAACGGGGTTTCCAAAGAAAACGTGGCCCCAACTCAGATCACACCCAGCATTGCAAGGTTGTTGGGCATAGAGCCCCAGAATGGCTTCAAGGGAGAATTTCTTCCTGATCTAAACTACTCTGAATAGATCTCTGAATCCGGGAAGAATGACAGCCAGGCAAATGCAAAGTGCTGTCCATGGACTACCAGCCCAAGCTTCCTGCCCTTCAACCTTCCATCAATGCATTCACCGGCAAAGTTCCATTTTGATCCTGTTTGATCGTCAATAAAATCCTTTCCTACCTTTTTGAAGGTGACGATTCGTCCATCGATCCATGGAGCATACACAACCGCTGTCCCTACGTCCTTGGATTCCTTGATCTCGGATTCATCCAATACCGATACCACACCTTCTTTATAGAAGATCACAAAGTGTTCGTCATGAAACTCATCATTGATCACTCCCTTTTTTTCAAGTGTACTCCAAGGGTAAAGTTTGTTGTAACCATCGACATCTACATGAACGACCCTTTCGGTAGGAGGGAGCCTGTCGTCTATAGCGCCCCAATGTCTGAAACTTTCCCTCTTGAGGTCATCATACTTTTCATAGGGGTTTTTTCCGTAAGCCGTGATCAGTGTTTCACTCTCAGGGTTGGATTTGGCCAGGATCTGGCCTTTGGGGTA
>JANQHS010000097.1 GCA_028282565.1 Cytophagales bacterium
CAGTTTCAGGGTATGCCACTTGTTGATCTCGTAGTTGATATTCCCCTGAGCGGAAATAAAATCATTGACCATATCGACCGGAATGTTCTTTCTGATCCCGAATCCCAACGTAAGCCTTTCATTCCAATAATACTTGAGGTATCCGAATCCTTCGGGAAGACTTACCTGAGTACTGGCTTCGACCTCCAGGGTCGGATGCTCCTCCGCGATCGCATAGCTGAATTCAGCCAGGGTTCCGTCCAGATCAAGTTGGCGCTGATCATAGGATATTCCGGTTTTTATACCCCACTTGCTCCTCTCCAGGCTATAGTTTCCGGAAAAGTAGAGATCCGTGACGGAGGTTTGGATGTCCGTCGAGCTGAAGGCGAAGGATTGCCTGGAAAAGGAGACTCCCTGGTTGATCGATATGGTCCCGGACTTTAATCGATGCCTGAAGTTGGCGATGGTAAAGTTCTTTCTTCTGTTCTGGGATAGTATCCCATTGAAAGTCGGATGACGGTAAACGAAATCATATCCTTCGATCAGGGAATAGTTGAATACCTTGAACAGGGTCTTATCCGAAAAATGATGAACAGCCTGAATTCCCAGGTCCAGAGTTTGAAAAAAGGGAATGTCGGCAAGCGCATCTCCGTTGATCCCGCTGATCAACAGAGAAGGTTGATAGTTCGCATAGGCCGTAATAGCCGTTTTCTTACGGATAGGCTGCCGAATGCTCAATCCCAAGGACGCGACGGTTGCGGAAATGGACTTTGATGATCTTTGCGGAATGCTCTCATCGGTCTGCAAGGCGATCAAGCCCGAAGTCGTATTGCCGAATTCCAGCGGAGGATTGCCCGGAAAGACCAATACGTTTTCCAACAGTTGGGTATTGAAAATGCTGAATGTCCCGATCCCGTTCAATTGGCTGAAGCGGACGGGATCATAGATCGGGACATTGTTGAAAAAAATGCCGGTCTCGGTCGCCGGACTGCCCCGGAAGCTCACGTTGGCTGATTCGTCAGTAGTGGTTGAGGAGGGAAGTGCATTGACTGCCAGCAAGGGGTCCGCTTTTGCACTTGGGTTGCTGTAGATCTCCATTCGCTCGATCTCCTGAATGCGAAACTCCTCCGCGATCAATCTTTCGGCCGAAATGGTGACGGCCTCCATTTCACGCACCATGGGTTCCAGCTCAATAGCAGCCTGGGCATCCAATTCCCTGAGCGATATTAATCTTTCCTCATATCCCAAAGCTGAGACGATCAGGCTGTCATCGCGCGAAGATCCCCGCAGATCAAGCATAAATGCGCCATTGATGTCCGTGGCCATTCCCTTCCTCCAATCGGACAACAGGAAAACATGGGCCCCAACGATGACTTCATGAGTGGATCGGTCGATCACCTTTCCGGATATACTCATATCCTGTGCTTGTACACTAAAGGATACAAGGATCAGAAACAGGCATTTGGCAATCGATAACCTCATGACGGGGCCTACTTGTTCCTGGCTTTAGGTAGCAAACTGCTCTTGACCCAATTGAAGTCCGGTTCCAGTTCAAGGGCCTTTTCATAGCAGCTGATGGCTTTTTCGACATCACCCTTTTTCTCATAGGCCAGACCGAGCCAGGCATGGGTATCCAGATAAAACCAATTATCCTCGATGAGGCTCTGGGTTTCCCAGAGTTCGATAGCCTTTTCATAGGACTTTATGGCTGCCTCATTATCACCGCCGAATGACTTGGGGGTAAATTGTTTCGAACGCCCATGCATTTTCCATGTGATGGCCGAATTCTCATCGGCCTTGGTTGCCTCTTCGATCAAGCGCGCACTTCTCGGCCCCAGGAACATACCTTTCCAGGAACTATAGCTGATCTTTAAACCATAGATAGCGGAAAGAAGGGCCTTGGCATCCGCCACGCGATGATCATTTTCAACCAGATGTTCCAGATGCTCCACGGTCTCATCCACATAGTCATCGAAGAGATCTTCATCCTTGTTCTTCAGGGTGTAGCTGAGCAGCCCGAACTGGGCATAGGCCAGGTCAAACCGGTTTTGATCGCTGGGGTTTGAATCGAACTTCCGTTGTTCCTGGACCACGCCCTTTTCCCAAAGGCGTTGAAGACTTGAGAGGTAGGCATCGTATAATGCCTTTCGGGTTTCAATGGAACCCGTTGCAAAAACCTGCCCGGGAACAGATCCCAGGAAAAGTACCAATGCAATGATTGTGATTAGATATGTTTTCATGATTATAAACCAGTTTATTTTATAAACTAAATGGACAAAAAAATTATTCCTTGATATATCCGTTCAGGGCCTTGACATAGCTTTCGAAGGCCATGACGCCTTGCTTGGTGATCTTACAGCTCGTCAGCGGTTTCTTTCCCTTAAAGCTCTTGCTCACCTCGATATAATTCGCCTTGGATAGCTTATCAAGCTGAACGCTCAGGTTTCCGGCAGTAGATCCCGTTTTCTCCTTGATAAAGACAAACTCTGCCGATTCCACGCTGATCAACAGGGACATGACCGCCAACCTCAGTTGTGAATGGAGCAACGGATCTAAGGGCTCAAAATCAGCCATTCTCTTCTCTTTTCTTCAGCATATATCCGGGGATCAAATAACCGAGTATGGTCACCAGGCCTCCGATGAGGTATTGGAACTCATTGTTGAAGACCAATGCTGCGAACGCTCCCAGCCAAATCACAAAAGCGCCATAGGTGGCCGGTTCAAATCGTAGCAATCTACTGGTGATGAACAAACCGGTGCCCACCATCAGCAGAATAAGTCCGGTGATATTCTGATAACCAAATTGCCCGCCAAAATAGATCAATGCCACAAAAGGGATCGCAAGCCCCAGCCAAATACTTCCGTAGATCTGATCGGTATAGGTCCTGACCTT
>JANQHS010000225.1 GCA_028282565.1 Cytophagales bacterium
GTTGCTGAACGAATCCGATCCTGACGATGTCGATACCGTTACAAACGAAATCCTGGACGAAGCTGATGAGCACCTTTTCTGCTTTACTCCGACAGGACCTGATGTAGCGATCACCATTACCGACTCAGACGGTAGCCTGCCACTTGGCCTGGAGTCCGACTGGACCTGTGGTGGCGCAAGTGCCGGAACCGTTAAGATCGTTCTGAAGCATCAGCCTGATGGTGAAAAGGATGGTACTTGTGACCCGGGAGATACCGACATTGAACTTGATTGGGTCACTACGATTCTATAGTTACAGGAAATTACTTTTTCCTTCCGGCACTTTTCAGTGCCTTATCAATGATCCATTCCAATTGACCATTGATACTTCTGAAATCATCGGCCGCCCATTTTTCCAGGGCGGCCAATGTTTCGGGATCCAATCTTAATACAAATGGCTTCTTCTTGGCCATCCCTAATATTCCTGTTCAGGGTTCATAAGCTTCTCCATCTTTCTTCTTAGTTCCTCATGCCTTTGGGTCCCAAAATTTAACATTGGAGCGTTGTTCCTTCTAATTGTCAAAACCCATCCCCCTTTCATGATCATTGATCTTTTGTTGTATCCCCACTTATAACCAAATCCCCTGGATTCGAAAAGCGGATTGATCTTTCGGACTTTCCATTCTATAATCTCTTCCCTGCGGATCTTTTTGAGGGAGAAGTGTATAGGAATGAATCTGTAAAAAAGACTTCCGTCTTTAATTTCAAGGATAAGCCTGGATTTGAAGATCATAAGATTCACAACAAAAAGAGCCAGGAAGGTGCCAATGCTCAGCAACAAATACCTTTCCCTTCCCTGCAAGAACCCGGTTCCCTGCTCTACTTGATCCACCTCATTGACCATGGAAAAGACCAATGCCAGTACGGCAAACAGGGTTACCATCCCCACCAACCATAAAATCCATGATGCAAATCCCTGCTCTTCTTTGAAATAGGCAGAACTCATGATCAGGAATATAATGTGCCGGTATTCACCACAGGATTCACATCCTTATCCGAGCAAAGGACTACCATAAGGTTGGAGACCATGGAAGCCTTTCGCTCTTCATCGAGCTCAACAATCTCCTGCTTGCTCAAAGCTTCCAGAGCCAGGTCCACCATTCCTACCGCGCCTTCAACGATCTTGGTCCTTGCGGCTACAATGGCGGTAGCCTGTTGTCTTTTCAGCATGGCGTTGGCGATCTCACTGGCATAGGCCAGGTAAGCGATCCTCGCCTCGATCACGTGGATCCCGGCAATAGATAGCCGGTCCCTAAGTTCCTCCTCAAGTGTATGATTCACCTCCTCCAGACCGGAGCGAAGGGTGATCTCCGAATGTCCGTCTTCGAAATTATCATAGGGATACATCCCCGCAAGCTTTCGAACGGCGGCATCGGACTGAACTCTTACAAATGACTCATAATCATCGACTTCAAAGGCTGCAGAAAAGGTATCCCTAACCTGCCAAACCAGGATCACGGAGATCATGATCGGGTTGCCGAGCTTATCATTCACCTTGACCTTTTCGGAATCAAAATTCCTGGCCCTTAAGGAAATGGTCTTCTTATAGTAAAAGGGATTCATCCAAAAAAAGCCATTGTCCTTTACGGTGCCACGGTAACTCCCGAATAGCGTCATGACCATGGATTTATTGGGGTATACGATGAAAAAACCCAGGGATAGGACGAGGCCAGCCCCGATGAGAAACAGATTCCATGGGCTTTTTGTCAAAATCAAGAGATATGTACCAAACCCAAGCAAAAGCAAAACGAACAGCAAGATCAGATACCCTGAAATTGCCTTGACTGATCTTTCTTCTTTCATAACTGATTTAATTTGATATCACAATAATATTAATTTAATTAGTATTACGCAATTGGAACGCTCAGGTTTCGATTTTTCGTTTGTTTATTGACTATTTTTGCTGCCGATGAGGAAAATTGGAGGATACTTATTCCTGGCCATCCTTATATCCATTGTTTCCTGCCAGGAAAAGTCAAATCAGGAGGAAAAGCAGGAGGTTCCGGTGGTTGCTGAACCTGCTCCGCCCGAAGAGGTTTTCGTCTTTGGCATACCGGAGGATTCTGTGATCGTTTCGGAAGGACGGATCAGGAGAAATCAATTTCTGGCCACAATCCTTCAAAAAAATGGCATCGAAGGGGAGCAGATCCACC
>JANQHS010000105.1 GCA_028282565.1 Cytophagales bacterium
GCTCCCTGGGGGTTAAATTTAGCGACGAGCATTTCCTCCCTGATGTTGAAACCCGCTCTGATGCCTACCGCGATCAGACTTCCATCCGGCATAAAACCCAAATCGGTAAATCCTGTATTGAACTCAAAAGCGGAAAAGGAGTCGATCTTGGCAATTCCGTTCTCACCAAAGGCGGAATCAGGAGCACCGGTATTTGAATTTACCTTCATCACAAAGGGCTCAAACGAAGCCTCATCCCATCTTCCGCAAAAATGAAACTCACCTCCCAGGCTCAATGCCGATCTGAAACCAAGGATGTTCAGGTCATTTGGTGACCTATAGAAATTCACACCCCCAAACCCGAAAGAAGGATCGAATTGTCCCGTGGAATCAATCTTGGAGAAGACCGCAAACCAGCTGTCGGAGATGAGGGTATCCTCGGCATTCCCGATAGTCATGATATGACCATCTGGGAGCAGTTCAAAGTCCCGAATAGCGCTGTATGAGAAGGGCTGAAAAACATAGACTCCCTGGTTGCCAAAGCCAGGATCCGGAGTACCGTTCGGCTGCAGCCTGGCCATGGCCATTTTGGTCACCTGCGTGAGGGTGTCCCTGCTACCTCCCCCCAACAGCAGTCTGCCGTCCGGGTCCAATTTTAGCGCGGATATATAATCAGTCCCTCCAAAGTCGATGACCGAAATACCATTTACACCGAAGCTCGGATCGACTAAGCCCAGTGAATCGAATTTCATGATAGCGAAATCTCCCTTGCCGAAAACAAGGGTATCAACGCTGACAGCCATGAAGATCTCATCAATGGGCGATATGCAAATAGGCCCGATCCCCAGTATGCCTCCTGAGGTATCAAGAAAAACCCGGCCATTCTGGCCGAAGCTCATATCCTGAGTACCATCGTCAAAAAATCTCCTGATCCGGACCTGCACTATGGGATTTGCCAGAGATGAATCCGCGTGGCTTTCCGCGAGGATGATTCGGTCTCCGGATTGTAGTGCCGAAGAGGTGTAATTGACAAAAACCGCAGGATCACCAAGATCCAACAAGCCATTATTCCCAAATGAGGAATCAGGAGCAAAAAACTGGGAAAAGGCTGTGGTTCGAAGAAAAAGTGAAAGGATCAATAACAGAAATGAGGTTCTCATTTTAAGGTTATA
>JANQHS010000261.1 GCA_028282565.1 Cytophagales bacterium
GATCGTTTTAACACCCTGCAAATGGGTGTTGTGAGTTCGGAGAGGATTTTTAGGCTACTGGACAGCTCGGACATGATCCAAAATACAGGCACCTATAAACCTGAAAAGATCAACGGACATGTAAAATTTGACAGGGTGGTATTCGGATATGATCCGGAGCAACCTGTGCTCAAACGAATATCCTTTGAGATCCCCAAAGGCGGAAGCCTGGCGTTGGTAGGAGCTACCGGCGCCGGAAAAACATCGACCATCAATCTCCTCAACAGGTTTTATGATATCCAGGAAGGACAGATCCTCATCGATGGAAAGAATATTAAAGAGTATGATGTTTACCAACTCAGGAAACACATCGGACTTGTTCTTCAGGATGTTTTCTTGTTTTCGGAATCTATCCTGAACAATATCACATTGCGTAATCCTGACATCCCCTTCCAGAAGGTCAAGGAGGCAGCGGAATTTGTCGGCGCGGATGAGTTCATCAGCAAGTTGCCTGGCGGCTACGACTATAATGTGATGGAGCGAGGATCTACACTCTCCGTGGGCCAAAGACAGTTGATCTCCTTTATCAGAGCCCTTGTCTATGACCCGGAAGTGATCATTCTGGATGAGGCAACCTCTTCGGTTGATGTGGAGACGGAAGAGCTGATCCAGACCGCCATTGCCAAGATGATGAAGGGAAGAACCTCATTGGTCATCGCGCACCGGCTATCCACCATCGAAAAGGCAGATGAGATCCTGGTCATGGACCATGGAAAAATCGTGGAGCGCGGCCATCATGAGCAATTGTTGAAACAAAATGGGGTTTATCGTAACTTGTACGAGCTTCAATTTAAAAATGTACCTGAATTGCAATGAAGATCTCAAACAAGTGGTTGATCATCGGCGGCATATTTCTGCTGCTATTCATAATCACCTATGAGTTTTTAAAACATCATCATGAACCGGACATCACGATCCATGAGGAGCCCGGGTTTACTATTATTGGAAAATATTATGAAGGCGGCCATAGAAGTAGCAAGCTCAGGGCCTTATTTCGGGAAATGGATAGTCTTGTCGGGGCGCATTACCGAGAAGGTATCTCTGCGGCGGTGTTTTATAACGACCCAAGAAAAGATGATAAGGATGGGCCCCTCAAAGCCTTCGTTGGAGTGATCCCCAATGATACCACCAAACCACCCCCTCCGGGTTGGGAAAAAAGGCTGGTCCCGCCAACACATGTTTTAAGAGCAAGAATTGAGCATACCGTTTTCCAGGTACCCTTAAGGGTGTACAAGCTTCTTGAGGATTATGCCGATGAAAACCAATATGAACTCGGGGAATTCTCCATTGAGCGCTACGAAGGGGATAGTGTGCTTATACTTGAAATAGCAGTTTCAGAATAATGACAAAAAGATTAAGCAAATCGTTGACCGACAAGGTGCTGTTCGGGGTTTGCGGTGGAATAGCCGAATACCTGGGATGGGATTCTACCCTTGTGCGGATCGTATTCGTTGGCCTGACCATTTTTGGTGTCGGTAGCCCTATTCTTATTTATATCATCCTGGCAGTGATCATGCCCTAAGGATACCCAATGATCAGAGGAAATGATTGGTACGAGCAGTGGTTCGATACCCCCTATTATTCCATGCTCTATGGTGATCATGATGAGATCGAAGCGGAACACTTTCTGACCAATCTTTTGCGCTTCCTTCAGATACCAAAAAAGTCCAAGATACTGGATCTGGCATGCGGAGCCGGGAGGCATTCATACTATCTCCATCATTTGGGATATCCGGTCATCGGCGCTGACTTAAGTCCAACTCAGATACGAAGAGCCAAAAACTTTTCTGAACCAGGTCTGGACTTCAGGATCCATGATATGAGAGCCCCGATCGATGAGAGCGATTTTGATCTGATCCTCAATCTTTTCACGTCTTTCGGATATTTCAGAACCAAACAGGAGGATCAGCAAACGGTCAAATCGATTTCGGAAGGCCTTCAAAAAGGCGGAAGGTTCGTACTGGACTTTTTGAATATGGAAAAGGCTCTGGCAAACCTTGTTCTATCCGATGAAAGGGTCATCAATGGAATTGAATTTAAAATGGAAAGGTCTGTCGAAGATGGATTCCTGTATAAAAGGATCAGGGTGATAGATGAGGGAAATTCCCATCACTATTATGAGAGACTTCGAACCCTTTACCTTAAAGACTTCGAGCAATATTTTAACAAAGCCGGATTGATGATTAAGAATATCTTTGGAGATTATGAACTTGGAACCTTCGATCGATCAAATTCCGATCGTCTGATCCTTTACGCAGAAAAAGACTGAATTGCTGCCAATTATCCTTCTGTTCCTGTTTTCACTCCTTCCCGGAGCCTTGGTACTTTTCCGGAAGGCTCCGGGAAAAACCGGATTTAGATTTTTGCTGACTTTTAGTGGTGCCTACCTGCTTACACTGATATGCTCTCACCTGCTCCCGGACCTGTTTGTGCATGGTGAGGATCCGCACCATATCGGGTCATGGGTTGTACTTGGCCTCTTTGGCCAAATGCTTCTTGAAGGGTTTACCAAGGGTGTGGAACATGGTCATATGCACCTTCATAGTGATCATAAAAATACTGGATCGGCACTTACCGGCTTTTCGATAATGATCGCATTATCTGTTCATGCCTTGGTTGAGGGTTCAATGCTCGTTCAGGGATTTCGTATGACCAATGCAGTGGACGGTTTTGGCCTGCTTGCCGGGATACTGGTGCACAAGGTTCCGGCTTCGATCGCCCTCGCCATGATCTTAAGTCAGAGAATGAATCCAAGGGTCGTGCTTGCGTTGCTCCTGCTTTTCTCTTCCATGAGCCCATTGGGACTTGCCCTTGGAGACAGCCTGCATAAAAGAGATATCCTCTCCAATGAAGGTCTGCAAATACTTTATGGCCTGGCCTCTGGTAGCCTGCTTTATATCTCCTTTACCATCATTTTCGAAGCCCGCAAGGATCATGGTTTTCGTTTGAAAGAAACCCTCCCGGCCATTTTAGGCGCCCTCGCGGCATTTACCATGAATTGGGGGATGCATTAGGCTATTCTACTACCTGTCATGGAGCAAACTCCTTAGACCGATATTATTTGCGAAATCTTTGCATGGTTTTCCGTCTATCAGAAACCATATTATCGCAAAATGGGGGATTTCTTCCTTTCTGCAGTATCTACCATGTATTGGGGGATACCGTAGGTTTTCCTAGCGCCTACTTTTGGGCACTAAGCAGAACCTTGATGAAGAAAAACACAATTGGACGGGAATTCCTTACCGATAGCACAACATTGAATACAAAGCCTATATGATCATAGAATAGTAAAACGTTCTCTCCTTTGGCCTTTTGGAGGGAATTGAAAACAAACCATGATTAGATCCTCCTCTGTTTTCATGGATTTGTTGCTAACGCCGCAAGAGCCCTAAAGGACTCTCACTGAGGCGCTAATAAAGATAAAGGTGAAAGTACAGTTTCATCTTGATTTGTAATACAGTAATAAAGCCCCTGCTTGATTTGATAAGCAGGGGGTTTTTTCTCAAATTAAAGTAAAGAATTTTCCGCAGAGCAGGCTGATATTGGTTCAGGAAAAACTGGAAGCTCTGTGGGCCCCCGCAAATAATCCCGCGGGGGTTTTTTATATTTCAACGTTTAAACTGTTTGAATGACTGCAAGGAGCCTACTTTTCGCTTTCTTGATTGCCTTATTTTCTCTGGAGTCTACGGCTACTCATGTTCTTGGTGGACAGATCCATGTTCGCAAAATTGATTCGCTTCAGTATGCCGTGGATATCGAGATCCTTCACGATGCGGCTGGATTTCCCGGTATATATCCTCTTAGTGTAGTCACCTATAATTTGATCGGGCTGCATTTAGGGACCAGAATTCCGTTGGGTAGTTTTCAGGCTTTATTAACGAACTTAGATTCGGTAGGCTGGCCCCCGTATTGCGGTCCTATCGCATTTCCGGTTGCCGTATTTAATTCTCAATTATCGGATACGATCACCATTCCACAATCTGCAAACGGCTATAGCGATGGAATTTTGTTCGAGGCCTATGGACCCTTCCCGGGTTTGCCTCATCACGACTCGGTTCAGGTTTATGCTCATATCCCTGATTTGAATTCGATTGGTTTTGCAAACCAGGAATTCCCAAAATGGCCTTTGCTCAAAGCACTGATGCTCTGCAGAAATCAGGCAAATAGTGTGGATATGTCCGCCAGCGAAGCAGATGGAGATAGTCTGATTTATGAGTTTTTTGATCCGGAAGCTGCTCGGGGTAATAGTTCTCCAATTATACCCGGCACGACAGGATATTTCAATCATATAAGTTCGAATCCACCCATAGTTATAGATCCACAGACCGGAATTTTGAGCGGAAAACCTATAAATCAGGGAGTACACAGCATGGGGCAAAAGGTTCTTGAATACCGGAACAGAAATCTTATTTACGAATCTTACAGAAGTTTTAGGGTCGTTGCCATGAATTGTCCCTATGTCAATACAGCTAAGCCCAGGGCTTTTTATGGGGATGACGCATTTGTGAACTCAATACTCGATTCCGATACGGTCCTGGCCAGTTCAGGAAATGTGGAAATACCTGTTTCGATCATCGATCCTGATTCCAATAATGTTCTCCATTATGAAGTTCAAAGTCAAAAGATCCTTCCGGGGGATATATCATTAGCATATGACAGCACTGTATCAAATGCTGCCGGTGATACTATGAATAATCGAATCATCATCAATCTGAGTACCGGGGTTTCATCTGATACACTACTCTTTATTTCCAATAACATTAATTGTTACGCAGACTACCGGGATACCTTCTACATACCCATAGTCTTCGCTAACCCTTCAAATGCTGGCATAAGCAATACTTTGTTCATCCAAATCGATACCGCAGCAGATTTTGATATGTTTCCGTATCTCAATGGAAACCCAATTCCGGGAGGCACGTGGATAGATGTATCGAATAGTGGTTTGATCACGTCTAACGGAGCTTTTTGGGGAAGCCTGGTCACTCAGTCCGCAACCTACAAAGCCAGATATGAACAGCAGAACATTGGATATCCCATCGACACTGCCACATTGACAATTAAATTTATCAAAGCAACCAGCCTGGCGTCCGGAATTCCACGAGAGTTTAAGGTTTTCCCCAATCCCAGTTCCCATTATGTGCAAATAGAATCAACTGAAAAATGGATCGAATCAGTTGAGTTGATCGATATGGCGGGTAAGAAAATCCCGGTGGATCTCGAACGAAACGAAACCACAATACTGATCAATACCCTCGAATTGGAGAATGGTATTTACATGCTGAAAATCATGGATAGTCTGGGTAATTTTCAAACAGAGAGAATCACAGTTCTGCACTGATCCGTTTGACCCCAGAATGTAAAGCGAGATCTTTCCTAAACTAAATAAGCCTATGGCTGTTAATTTTTAATGAACCAACCAAAAAGAGCAGGAGACCAACCCATAGAAGTGGAGTTGCAGGAAGGCAGAAACTACGCATGGTGCGCTTGCGGGCTATCGGAAAATCAACCCTTTTGCGATGGCTCTCATCAGAAAACAGATCTGCAACCTGTTGTTTTCAAGGCTCAGAAAAGTGAAACCCGCTGGATGTGTGCCTGTAAGGGGACACGCCATAAACCGTTTTGCGACGGTTCTCATAAGAGCTAAAAGATCCAATTCCTAACTTGAGAAGCTCATATGTTCCGACCCATTTTTTGGAACAATATTTGTTACAACAAATATAAACTCTTATGAGCAACAAAGCGATTAAAGACATCAAACCACTGGGCTTTCCCTGGGTGACACAGGACCCCTTCCTTTTCTGTGTATTTCATGAGGATTTTTATCCCAAAGGAAATGGAGAACTTGGTCCCGATGCATCATTAGAAGGGCGTGCGATCGGTAATGATTTCACCATCAAGGATGGCTGGAGAATGTATCATGGATCAAAGATCCCAGGGTTTCCCTCTCATCCTCACCGAGGATTTGAAACGGTAACCATAGTAAACAAAGGCATGGTAGATCATGCCGATTCATTGGGCGCGGCCGGCCGATTTGGTGATGGCGATGTTCAATGGATGACAGCCGGAAAAGGGGTGCAACACAGCGAGATGTTTCCCTTGTTGAAAGAGGATGTTGAAAATCCTCTTGAATTGTTCCAGATCTGGTTGAATCTTCCCAAAAACAAGAAATTCTCCGAACCGTATTTTAAAATGCTTTGGAGTGACAGCATTCCATTTGTGAAGAAAGAGGGCGTTGAGGTTCAGGTCATTGCCGGTTCCCTTGAGTCAAACAAGGCTCCGAAGCCTGCTCCGGACTCCTGGGCTGCCGATCAGGAACATGAAGTTGCGATCTGGAATATCAAGCTACAACCCGAGGCAAGCTTCGACCTGCCAAAATCATCAACGGAGGTCAACCGTAGCTTATACTTTTTTCAGGGAGACGAGATTTGGGTAAACGGCGACAAAATAGATCGTCATTGTGCAATAGAACTATTGGCGGATCAGGAAGTCTCGATCAGGGCCGCATCAGAAAATATCAGACTGTTGCTTCTTCAGGGCAAGCCGATCAATGAGCCGGTAGCCCAATATGGTCCGTTCGTCATGAACGAAGAGCATGAGATCCAG
>JANQHS010000108.1 GCA_028282565.1 Cytophagales bacterium
GACCCGGTGTGCTTTGGGCGGTAAAAACCTCAGAGCAGAAACCGGATCAACTGGTAACCGTTTTCGCCGGAATGGAAAAGGACGCTGTTGCAAAGGCAAGAGAATATCATCTTCCCTTTCCTCCATCATCGCCAAGCGTAGCATTGTTTAAAGACGGTCAGCTGGTTCATTTCGTTGAACGCCATCATATTGAAGGTCGCTCGGCGGAGATGATCGGAGAACACCTGAAGGAAGTCTTCAAGGAATACTGCTAAAAAGTACATTAAGGCCTCCTTCGGAGGCCTTTTTTATGCACAAAGAATTCCCCGGGCGGGTTTCAGTATTTCAGCATTTAGATTAAATTTCCTGATCAAATTCAAACTATATGTTGAGATCTATACTGTCCCCAATTGTTTTCTTCATACTTCTCCTTTCCTTCCCCCTTACTCTTCTGGCCCAAACACAGGTATCCGGAGTGGTTGTTGATGAGGACAATGGTGAGCCCTTGATCGGGGTGAATATCCACATCAAGGGTACCGTTTCAGGAACCATCACCAATATCAGGGGTGAATTCAGGCTTTCTACCAATACACCCCTCCCATTCGTTTTGGTGTTCTCCAGTATAGGTTTTCAATCCCAGGAACTTGAGATCACCGGTGAATCAAATGATCTTAGGATTTCTCTGTTGACCCAAACACTTCTGGGACAAGAGGTGGTTGTTTCCGCTACCAGGGTTGAAGAAGATATTCTGGAATCTCCGGTCACCATTGAAAAAATGGACATTCTTGCGATTCAGGGAAGTACGAGTGATAACTATTATAAGAGCATATATCAACTCAAAGGGGTTGACATGACCCAAAGTAGTTTCAACTTCCAGATCGTAAATGCCCGAGGTTTTAACTCCACTGGAAATACCAGGTTCATACAACAAACCGATGGTATGGACACACAGGCACCGGCCTTGAACTTCCCGATCGGAAACCTCAACGGCCCTTCCGAACTGGATGTGGAAAGCGTGGAAATGATACCCGGGGCACAATCGGCCCTCTACGGACCAAATGCCTTCAACGGCATTCTCATGGTGAACTCGAAGAGCCCTTTTGAATACCAGGGATTTTCAGCCATGTTGAGGATGGGCGTGAATCATGTCGGACCAAATGCAAATCAGGAAGCAGCACCGGTCTATGAGGGATCTGTGCGCTACGCAAAATCCTTCCTGAAAGACCGCCTTGCTTTCAAGATCAATTTGACCTATAGCAGGGCCGACGACTGGTGGGGAACCGATTATACAGATAGGAATACAGGTTTAACCCCGGAAGGTTTTACCTATAACCCTGGTTCAGATGCCCTACACAAGCATGGTGATGAGGCCACGCTGAATATGTCCATACTCAGGCTGAGCGAAAGCTGGGGAATTACCGCCTCTACCAATGATCCCTATTTTCCCGGGATCTTCCAACCGGGTGTAACCGCAAAAGACTATGCCGACGCCGGTGACCTTCCAAGCCAGGTCTACACCCCCACCCCTTGGGAAGAGCAGCATATGGTCGACTATGATAACTGGAATGCCAAAGGAAATTTCGGACTCGCTTACAGGATCAATGAGAAAATGGAGTTGAGTTATCTCTTTAACGGTGGCTGGGGAACTTCTGTCTATACCGGAGCACAGCGTTATTCCTTACAGAATTTCAACATCATGCAGCACAGGCTACAGTTAAAGGGTGACAATTACTTCGTCAGGGCATATGCCACGATTGAAAATTCAGGTGATTCCTATATCGCCGAATTTCTGGGAAAAAGAATTCAGGACTTGCAGGTCAACCAATACCGTCCGGCGGACTTTGGGGGTATCAGCCGCTGGTTTGGTGATTATGCGATTCAGTACACCAGGAATCTATATGATCTGGGACTGAATCCCGGGGAGATCAACAATCTCACGGATGCGGAGCTCCAGCAAAGGACGGGTATGACCAGGACCGAAATTCAGCAAATGGGGCATTCTTTCGCTCGTGAAACCGTAGATGGATTATACAGGGTTGAGGCGGGTACTCCCGAATTCGAAAAACTCAAGGAAGAAGCCTTGATCGGAGTTGTTCCGGACGGCCCTAAATTCAATGATAATTCAGCACTTTATCATGCCGAAGCACAGTACGACCTTGCCAAGCATCTCGGCGGGATTGACGGATTGGTCGTAGGTGGAAATGTCAGGCAGTTTTACCTGAACTCGAATGGCACCATTTTCGATGATCTTCCGGATGGAAGGACGATCAACGAATACGGATTTTACGGCCAGCTCTCGCAGGATCTTTTCAATGACAAGTTCAGATTCATGGGTTCGGTGAGGTATGATAAAAATGAAAATTTTGATGGCGTCGTGAGTCCGCGGATCTCCGGAGTTTACCGTGTTAAGGAGAACCATAACATCAGAGCCTCCTACCAAACCGGATTCAGAATGCCAACCACCCAGGGCCAGTTCATCGATCTGGACATCATTTCCGCCAGGTTATTGGGAGGTCTTCCTTGGGCACAGGAAAAATACAATCTGGCGGCACCGAACTCCTTCACCGGCCAATCAGTGGCAGCCTATTCCAAAGCTGTTTTTGATAATGGATCCACCCAGGAGGCGATCGATTCATTCACCTATCTGCTTGAGGTAAACGACAATTTTGAGGCCGTTAAACCGGAAAGGGTAAGATCTTTTGAAATCGGATACAAAAGTCTGATTGGAAATCGCCTTTTGCTGGACGTGGCCTATTATTTTAACTGGTATACCGATTTCATCACCCAAGTGAGGGTGAGGCAAGCAGAATATCAGGAAGATTCTTTGGGTAACCAGACAGACCAACTGAATTATGCCACACTGCTAAACGGCACCTCCGAAAACTCCTTCCAGTATTATACCAATGTGGAAAATCAGATCACCTCGCATGGCTTTGTGATCGGAGGAAGCTATCAATTCAACAGGGGTTATGTATTTGGTGCCAACTACAACTTCAACGAGCTCAGGGATGACCTGAGCGCCCAAGGATTTCTGGCAGAATTCAATACACCTATGCACAAATTCAACATCAGTTTCTCCAATCGTAAACTGACCAAGAGATGGGGATTCGGAGCCAATTTCCGCTGGCAGGATGCCTTCTTCTGGGAGTCCTCATTTGCCAATGGAGATGTTCCGGCCATCACAAATCTGGACGGTTTTGTAACTTACTCCATGCCTGAGGTCAGGACCACGATCAAGGTTGGTGGTTCGAACCTGATCAACAGCAAGTTCTTTCAAAGCAAGGGAGGGCCTGACGTAATGGGCGTATATTACGTAACCCTTGTCTATGATGACATGATGAGAAGAAATTAGGGACCTTTTATAAATTCAGTGGGAATAAAAAACCCGGAGACTCATGCCTCCGGGTTTATTTTTTTCGCTTAGCACCGATTACTTCGGTAAAAGGATCCCTGCGATGATATAAACTCTTCCGTTGCTATTAATGGCGGCATCGGGAAGCGCAATTTCGGCCTCCAGTCTGGTTGGATCCGGAGCGGCGTAATCATAGTCGCCGTTAGAATCAAAGAAGATCCCCAATCCGTTTATGGCACTGCCCACTACAGTGTACAAAGTATCCTTTCCGGTAGCCGTTGGCCATGTCGAACCATGGGTCAAGTCGGCCGGTGCAACATCACTGAAGACAACATGATTCAGAATGACTTCATACCATTGCTCGCCTGTGAGGTCATTTACTCCGATTCCAGCAACGTTGAAGGTCACGTTCGTAGGGCCAAAAACAGTATTCATAGTTGTTCCGGAGAGAATATCAACAAGTGTAGTAAGACCGTTAGAACTCGCATAGTCATCTGCCTTTAACACGGCCTCAGCAAGAATTGAGAAGTCTGCACTCAAAAAGATAGTTCCCGCATTCGTGCCTAACAAGGGTGCCCAGGTTGCTCCAATCGATGGCGGAATTAAAATGGTTCCCACCTCATTAAGGTAGCCGTTGTTAGCGATCAGCGGCAGGCCATTGATCTCAATTTCTCGATTCAAACTTCCCGTAAAAAGCGTGCCTGCTGCCCCTCCCGGGTTTCCAAGGCCGGGATTAACTTCAATATTTTCCCCCTGAAGGGTCGGAAGCAAATCACCGGGAGATAGATCAGACTTGCTGAGCTGCGCCCCGGAAACAAGGTGATATTTGAGTATTTCCTCAAGGATTTGCGGGTTGATCGAGCTGAGGTTATCGGGTACTCCCGGTGTGGAAAGGAAGGCCACAAAGGCATCATTATTGGGCACAAAGAAAGTCTGTACGGTAGGCGTACTTAAGATATCGACAAGCGAAGGAAACCGGCCCAGATATTTCTCTGCAGAATCATATCGGCCATAGGTTTGGATCAATTGCCATATACTTTGAGAAGATGCATCATTGATCAGTGATTTAAGTCCCTCGTCCAGAACAACATCACTTACAACCGACAAAAACCCATTGCTTGCAACATAGCTTTCCTTGATCTCCAATTCGGTCAGTCCTGCATCCAGATAAAGAGTACCGGAAGTGCCGGCCGGATTGCCCGGAAATGGGTTCACCACCAATTGAATTGAATTAAGATTGCTGAAGGTTGAGGCCGGGACGAGCATGCCACTCCTAATGGTCTGATCTTCAAAAACGTGATTTGAAAGCAGGATCTCCAGGTGGACCGAACTCAGCTCATTGATGTTATCCGGAAACTCGGGAGAATTCAGCAGATCGATAAAGGCCTTGTTCGTAGGCAGGGTAACACTTAAACTATTCGAAGTGTCAACCATAAGTTCGATCAGGGATGGGTATTGTCCGAGATACTTTAAGATGGAATCCAGGCCCTGAGTCTGATTGGCCAGGTCCCAGATATTTTCAGTTCCTGTTCCTCCGGGACTTGGGGAACCGCTGTTATTGTCATTATCACAGGAATCAAGAAAGATTGCAAGGATTAGAAGAAGGAAGATCTTTCCAAAAATTGATTTGATCATGGCTATAAGTTCAAGGCACAAAAATAAAAAAACCCGGGGCTCTCACCACCGGGTTCTTTTTTTTGCATACAGCTGATTATTGTTTTGGAACAAGGATCCCTGCAATGGCATGAACCCTTCCGTTGCGGTTAATCGCAGCATCTGGAAGTGCAACTTCAGCGTCCAGCTTGGAAGGATCCGGAGCTGCGGGATCGTAGTCATCATTCGAATCAAAGAAGATCCCAACTCCATTTATAGCGGAGTCGACAACGGTGTACAGCTCATCCATCCCCGTAGCAGTTGGCCAAGTCGAACCATCGGTCAGATCGGCTGGCTCAACATCTTGCAGCACCACATGGTTGAGAATGGTTCCGTACCATTGTTCGCCGGTTAGAGAATCGACCGTAATTCCAGCAGTTTCAAAGGTCGCATTTGTTGGAGCAAAAACCGTGTGTACGGTAGATCCGGAAAGAGTACTGACCAGGGTAGTCAAACCGTTGGCCTCCGCATAGGCATCCGCCTTTGCCACTCCTTGAGCAAGAGTCGAGAAACTTGCTCCTAGAAGTATGGTCCCGGCATTGGTACCCAGGATCGGTGTCAATGTCGCTCCAACAGATGGCGGGATCAATACCGACTCTGTTACGTTCACATTTCCATTGGTTCCTTTCCTTGTATCACCCTTGATCAGGATCTCTGCGTTCGTTGAGCCTGTAAAAAGTGTACCAGCAGCTCCGCTTGGATTTCCGACACCTGGATTCACCTCGATGTTTTCCATCATTTGGCTGGCTGTTTGCAGCAGATCACCTGCATCAAGATCGGACTTAGCAAGAACCTGATCAGGAACAATATGGTAAGCCAGAACTTCATGAATGATATCCGGATTGATCTGAGAAATGCTGGGCGGAAAGTCCGGCGTTGCCAACAAAGCGACAAACGCATCATTGTCAGGAGCAAAAAGGGTAATTGTAGAATTCTGAAGCACGTCGACCAGATCGGGATAGGCATCAAAATACTTGAATGCGGAATCGAGTCCCGGAGTGTTTTCAAGAATTTCATAAGCAGTCCTGGTAGGTGCCGGAGTTCCTCCTCCATTATCGTCATCATCGGAGCAACTCTGAAGTCCGAAAGTGAGAGCAGCCGTC
>JANQHS010000295.1 GCA_028282565.1 Cytophagales bacterium
GGAGATTTCAAAAATGCTTTTAGCGAAGCCTTTGGATTCAAAGCCTTGGACATGTGCCGGGAAGTATACCTGGAGCTCGATAGAAAAGATCCAAGGAGCGATGAGCTTCTTATGGTAGCATCATATATGGGAGGTCTCAGCCTGACCTATTCGGAGGTGGGCGTTTGTCATGCCCTCTCCTATGGAATGTCCAAGATCCTGCATACCCACCATGGGATTGCCAATTGCATTGCGTTCAATCAACTGGAGGATGTTTATGGGGACTATGTCCAGGAATTCAAATCCATGGTGAGCAAGCATAATATTGACCTTCCTTCCAAGCTTTCCGCTGAATGGCCTGATGAAACCATTGATGCCATGACCGAGGTCGCTTATAACCTGCCTCATATGTGGAGGCATGCTTTCGGAGAGAATTGGGAAGAGGTACTTGACCGGGATAGGATCAAAGCCTGGTACAGAAGAATGTAAGATGAAAAAGATCGTAAAAGTTGGAAACATAGAATGCGGATCGGATCAATTGTTCCTGATCTCAGGACCCTGTGTGATCGAGGATGAAAAGACCATGATGGACACCGCCGAGACCCTGCAAGGCGTCTCAGAAAGAGTAGGTATCCCAATCATCTACAAATCCTCGTTTACCAAGGACAACAGGAGTTCCCTGGAGTTCTACCAGGGACCGGGCCTTGATGAAGGATTAAAAATGCTTCAGAAGATCAAGGATGATTTCGGTTTTCCAATCCTCTCTGATGTGCATTATCCTGAGCAGGTCGCAGCTGCCGGAGAAGTGTTGGATGTTATCCAGATCCCTGCTTATCTGGCCATGCAGTCAAGCATAGTTACCGCAGCTGCCAAAACAGGAAAAGTGGTCAATCTGAAGCATGCCCAGTTCCTGGCACCGGATAACATGTCCAAGCCGCTTCAAAAGTGTATTGATTCGGGAAACGATCAGGTGATCCTTACCGAAAGAGGTTACACCTTTGGATACAACGACCTTGTTGTGGATCCCAGAAGTTTTTATCATCTCAATGAGACAGGATACCCCGTGATATTCGACATTACTCACAGCATCAGAAAATATGGAATACCCAGCGCAGATCCTTCCGGAGGTTCGAGACAATTCCTTCCCACCCTCGCAAGGGCAGGCGTAGCTGCTGGTGTAGATGGTGTTTTTGTCGAGACCCATCCTGAGCCAGCCAGAGCACTTTGCGATGCTGCCTCACAGCTTTGTGTGTACGATCTCGAAGAATTCTTGAAACCTATCATTGATTTTCATAATCTAGAAGTCCAATTCAGAAAAAAGTAACATGGAATTATACCTCGATTCGGCAAACCTTGCCGAAATAAAAGAAGCATTTCAACTCGAATTCCTAACCGGTCTCACCACCACCCCGACATTCATGCATAGGGATGGCGTGGCAGATGTGGATGCTTTGATCCTTGAACTCGCCAAAATTGTTCCCATACTACAGGTGGAAGCCCTGGGAACCAAAAAGGACGAAATTGTAAAGGAGGCCTACCGCCAGGTAGATATGGGGCTTGATCCAAAAAAGTCTGTATTTAAGATCCCTGTTTCCATGGAAGGGGTTAAGGCCTGTTATGAATTGAGAAAAAACGATCTCTTGGTCAACGTTCATCTGATCTATACTCTTCAGCAGGCCTATATGGCGATGGAGGCAGGAGCCACTTATGCCTGTCCCTTGGTCGGCCGTTTGCAAGATCAGGGGCACGATGCGCTGGATCTGGTTTCGCAATGTGTTGAAACTGTTGACAGCTACGGCTACGATACCAAAATCATGTTCTCCAGCGTGAGATATCCGGAACATGTGAGGAATGCCCTAAATATTGGAGTGCATACTTGTACTGTACCCTGGAAGGTCATGAAACAACTGACAGAAAACAATTTCACCACCCTGGGAACGAATCAGTTCTTTGAGCATACCAAACTGATGACAGTAAAGATCAGAGACGTGGTCGGGAAGACCAATCCGACCGCAACCAGGGAGGACAGCATCACCGATGCACTGGTAAAGATGACAGCCGGAGGATATGGCTGCATTACTGTGGTGGATTCCGATGGGAAGCCAATCGGAGCC
>JANQHS010000303.1 GCA_028282565.1 Cytophagales bacterium
TTGACAAATGAAGTAGGGAGAACGATATCAAAAGCTCCGAAGAAAGAGATGGCAAACACCAAGAAGATCAGAAAGAAGAAAATATTGGGGATCCAATGAGTACTCACAAAATTCGCAACCTCCGGACCGAAAATCAGACTGGTTGCAAAGCCCAGAACAATATAGATGGCGATAATGCTTAAGCCATAAACAATGGCCTTGGATACGGTATCCGTTCTACCCTGGGATGTATGAGAGAAGAACGAAACAGTCATAGGTATCATTGGAAATACGCATGGGGTAAGGAGAGCGACCAATCCAGAACCAAAGGCAACAAAAAAGAATAACCAAAGCGAAGAATACATGGATTCCTTCTTAACGGGAATATCGGCCTGAGACTTATCGACAATTGCATTGGAATCATCGGCTTCCTCCTGTTCATTTTCATTATCAAGAGTCTCCTGGGCCTCCTCGGCAAGCTCTTCATTCTCCGCGTTCGCGACTTCTTCTGTCGAAGAAACATTCTCATCGGGTTCTTCCTCTGTTGTGGAGACCGCTGTCATTGGCTCCTTCTCCTGTTCAGAACTTTCACGAGCGGAACCTGTTTCCTGAATTGAAAAAAGGGAGCCAAAATCAAACTCGTCATCAAAAGGGATACAACGCCCGTCTACCTCTGTACAAACCTGAAAACTATATTCTACCGGAATGACCGGAGAAACGGAAAGGACCTTGATCTTCTGTCGGAACTCAGCCGTTTTGGTAAAGTAAGTGTAGTCCCCTTCCCAAATATCATCGTACTTCTTCTTTGGGTCGATAGGAACAATATCTCCAAGCAATTCATAGGACTCGTTTTCAGTCCAAAAGAACTCCGTCACCTGTGGTCCAAGATTTGGATCAAAATCCGATGAATACAGATACCAGTCCTTATCGATCTTCACATTGAAGATCAGTTCCACCTCTTCTCCGACCGATGGGTTCTTGTCCGAAACATCATAGGACCAACTTGAAGGTTCGAGTATCTGGGCATATCCAAATACCGTACTTACAAAAAATGCAATTGTTAGAATTGAGCTTCTCATCAGCTGATCCAATAATTTAATGGGTAAAGACTAAGCTACTATCGTGCTCAGGCTTTAGAAAAATGATAATGAAAGCGCGTAATGGCCTCGATTCCCTTTAGGAAGTTCTGAACCCCATAGCTCTCATTCGGTGAATGAATTGCATCAATACTCAGGCCAAAACCAAATAAAACAGAATCCAATCCTAATTTTTCCTTGAACATCGCAACAATAGGAATACTTCCCCCACTCCTCACCGGAATGGGATCCTTGCCAAGGGTATCTTTCATGGCAAGCTCTGCTGCCTTGAATCCCTTGGAATCAATAGGAGTCACAGCAGGTTCACCACCATGATGCGGGGTAACTTTAACCTGAATACCTTTTGGCGCAATGCTTTCGAAGTGTTTCGTGAAAAGTTCAGTGATGGCATCTGAACTCTGATTGGGAACCAACCTCATTGAAATCTTCGCATAGGCCTTCGAAGGGATCACGGTTTTTGCTCCTTCCTGGGTGTAACCTCCCCAAATCCCGTTTACATCCAGCGTTGGCCTGATGCTGGTCCTTTCCAAACTCGTATATCCTTCCTCGCCATCAAGTTCATCGATTTCCAACTCCTTCTTGGTCTGCTCGTCCTTATTAGGTGCCAGTCCCATTTTTGCTCTTTCAGCCTCGGTAACTACCTCTACATCATCATAAAACCCAGGAATAGTGATCCTATTGGATTCATCTCTGAGAGATTCGATCATTTCGCAAAGTGCATTGATCGGGTTGGTAACTGAACCACCATAAAGTCCAGAATGCAGATCTCTGGAAGGTCCGGTCAGTTCCACTTCAACATAGCTCAACCCTCTGAGACCAGTACAGATGGAAGGCGTATCCAGGCCCAGCATATCAGTATCGGAGATCAAAATGATATCCGCATCCAGCCTGTCTCTGTGATTGTCTACGAACCAACCCAGGTTGTTTGAACCGATCTCTTCTTCACCCTCGATCATGAATTTGATATTGCAGGGGACCTCGCCTTCGTTGCTCATGACCTCAAGCGCCTTGACATGCATGTACATTTGCCCTTTGTCGTCACAAGCCCCCCTGGCATAAATTCTCCCATCCCGAATTTCAGGTTCAAAAGGTGGAGATTCCCATAATTCTATCGGGTCAGCAGGCTGAACGTCATAATGTCCATAAACAAGCACAGTGGGTTTATCATCACCCACCATCTTTTCACCGTATACAATGGGGTTGCCAGGAGTGTCGACCACTTCTACGTTTTCAGCACCGGCGCTCTCAAGTTTTGCCTTTACAAATTCTGCAGTTTTCTTGATATCTGCTGAAAACGAGGCATCGGTTGAAACGGAAGGTATCCTCAGGATCTCAAAAAGCTCTTCAAGAAACCTGTCTTTGTTTTGCTCTATATAGGAATTCATAAACGTGAGTTGGATGTCAAAAATAAAAAAACCGCGCCGGAAACCCAGTGCGGTTTTGTCAATTGGAGGTCAAATTAAACTAGAAGAAAACTGCTTGATTTAACAGCTAAATATAGGTAATAAAATTTCGCATATTCAAATCAATTCCAAACAATCTTAAAGCAAACAGCCATTGAAGCACTCGTTCTACTGTTTTTGTACAAAACAACCGGAAAGCTGTCATTCGGAACGGCGAAACATCAATGAGGAAGGGCTTCTAATTGATTCTGTACAAACGAAAAACGGTTCCTTGTTCTATCAGATCGAATTCAAGACTATCACTTTCCTGTGGCGAATAGCTGTGGACACCGTCAATATTTAACAAATACTTAAAGTTGGATTTGATAATATCGTTTTTTGCCGGGATCAGTACTCCATTCCTCCCGGTAAAAAACCGTATGGCCCTTGGTGACCCGGAAACAATGACCTCATTCTCGGGGACTTCCTTTGCGATTGCGCTGTACATTTCATGTGATTGAGTTGCATTTCCCTGCCACCAATGCATTCTTCCGAATTCCTCTGCGATGCGATCTGATTCCAGAAAAATGTTCACCAGGAAAATAGTTGCCGCAACAAAACCCACCACCCTGAACCAGCCGGACTTGATCTCAAAAAATGACTTTGCAATAAAGATCAGAATCAAAGGGTAGATGGGGAGGAAAAATCTTGACCCCTGATGAACGGAATTAGGCCAAATCAGAATCACCCCCAACTGAGCAAGAAAAAACACACTGAGGTATACATCCTTCTTCCAAGTCCTGATCATTCCAAACAGGACAAAGCCTGCAAGAAGGACGAACATAGCCACGGAATAAGGATGTTGTTCCTGATGACCGAATCCATTCTCCTGGTCGAGAAAAAAGTTGGCTGAGGTATTTACGATATAAACAAAATTGTCCTGCACCAACTGAGCATTGAATTCAAACAATTTCTTCATGTGAACCTCATTACTTCCGAATGAGAAAAATTTGGTAATCAGAAACAGGCCGATAAACGGGATGCATATTTGGATGATCTCCTTCCTGCCTTGCTTCTCGATTAAGAGCTGAAGCACAAATCCCAGCAAAAGGAAGACCCCAAAATCCCTGACCAGATAAGCAAAAAAAACCATGAAGCCCAAAACAAAAGTCCAATACTTTGAAGGTCGACTCTGAAAGAACCAGATCGACAGAAAAGCAACGAACAGAAAACACAGATCGGACAGAAGATGGTCGAAGAACATCAGGTAAAAAAAGTGAGAGCAAAGGGCCGCAGACACCAAAAGGGCAG
>JANQHS010000114.1 GCA_028282565.1 Cytophagales bacterium
ATTCTCAAGGGTTCTCATGACCGGATCAATCCAACTCCCTATCCCCTTTTCATCTATGATCTTGATCAGCTCATCTTCCAGTTCGATCAGCCAACGGACATCCTGTGCGGAATAATCGAGAAGCTCCTTGCTCAGCGGCCTAAGGTTCCAATTGGACCTTTGCAGTTCCTTCTCAAGGCGGACCCCGAAAAAAAACATCAAAAGATCGCCCAATCCGGTCCTTTCCATACCAGCCAGACGGGCCAGTTTTTCGGTGTCCGAAATATGTATTACCCTGCCCCCGAGGCTTTGAATCACGTTGACATCCTCACTTGCACTATGAATGATCTTTCTAACCTCCGGATCAGCCAGAATCTCGAAAACCCCACCGAAATCTCCAAGTTCGATTGGATCGATCAGGAAAGACTCCTTGTTTTCCAACCCAACCTGGATCAGGCAGAGGTTCATCCCGTAGGTAAAAGAGTTGTTGTCAAACTCCAAATCCAGCCCGATGACCTTTTGAGATCCTATAGTATCCAAGGCCTTTGCCAAACTCCGCTGATTCGATATATACTCGAATTCCTTCACCTCGAAAAAACCAACTTTACACACATAGGGTTCAATTATATATTTGTAAAAAGACTCTCATGCTCGCCATTATTTCTCCAGCAAAAAATCTTGATGAGAAATCCGATCTGAACGCCCTGAAAACCACAGAGCCGCTATTTCTTAAGGATTCTGAAATCATCATGGAAACCCTAAAGAAAAAGCGTCCTGCTGCTCTTTCAAAACTCATGAACATCAGCAAGGAGCTTTCGGAATTGAATTACGGCAGAAATCAGGACTGGTCCTCCCAAATGAAAGAGGAAAACACAAGACCTGCCATTCGAATGTTCCGGGGTGATGTGTATCAGGGAATGATGCCCTGGGAATGGAATGATGCCGATTATGAATTTGCTCAAAGCCATCTTCTCATCCTTTCCGGTCTCCATGGAGTGCTCAGGCCAATGGACAGAATTAAACCATACAGACTGGAAATGGGGACAAGCCTCAAGATTGGAAGAAGGAAGAATCTCTATGATTACTGGGGCGACAAGATCACAGATCAGATCAATGAATCACTCAAGAAATCCGGTTCGGATGTCCTGATCAACCTTGCTTCCAAAGAGTATTTTGGTGCCATAAATAAGGAAAAGGTCAAGGGTAGGATTATTGAAATAACGCCCAAAGAATTTCGAAACGGGCAATACAAATTCATCATGTTTTCGGGTAAAAGGGCCAGAGGATTGATCGCCCGGTATATGATCGAGAACAAGATCACCGACCCTTCGGAATTGAAGCATTTTGATGTAGAAGGCTACACCTATAATCCGGATATCAGCAGCGACGACCATTGGGTTTTTAGCAGGGGGAATTAAATGGATCAATGGCTCCTTTTGGATCTGATTGGTGCGACTGCAAATACTCCCGAGTTTCACCTGGCCCTTGAAGAATCCATATTGGAAAGCAGTCCGGAGCAACCCCTGCTACTGATGTACGAAAACCCCAATGCGGTTGTACTCGGGAAGAACCAAAACCCATGGCAAGAGCTCAACCTGGATTACCTGGATAAGTATCAAATCCCCATATATAGAAGGATCTCCGGTGGAGGGACGGTTTTCCATGGCCCCGGAAATCTCATTTTTTCATTTGTTGAACCTTCCAAAAATGGATTGATCAACCCAATGAGTGATTACAATGGGGTCCTGATCTCGGCCCTAAAAAAACTTGGTTTATCCCTCAAGGAGGATTCCCGCAATTGCCTGTTTCTTGATGCAAAAAAGATATCAGGAAATGCCCAGGCTCTGAAGAAAGGAATCTGCCTCAGCCACGGAACAATTTTGGTTCAGGCTGACCTTGGTTTTCTCGAACCCTCCATACATCCCGAAGAGCGTATTGCCGGGAGCAAGGCGGTGAGTTCTGTCAGAAATGTTGTTGGTAATCTCGCTCCGGATATTTCGACGGACGAGGTCTTGCCTTTCAGTAAAAGAATTGCGGAAGAGGTCCGGAAAGAGCTCAAGGCAAAAAGGATCGGGCAGGAAGAACTGGAATTGGACGATCGGTTTTTCCAAAGATCCTTGGAGAAACACCGGTCCTGGGATTGGGTTTTCGGGAAAACACCATATTTCGAAAAAAAGATCTCCGAGATCAGCCCTTTTTCGGGGAATGGGCTTTTGAAGGTTTCCGGTGGAAGGCTACAATATGCTCGATGGGAAAATCTGGAAATGGAAATTGAAAAAGGCCCCGCCTATAGGTCAAAAGAATTCTTTGATTTGCTAAATGACCTGATCCAAAAAGCGAACTGAATGAGCATTTATCCAAATAACTAGATTAATGATTATGGGAACCATTAGAATTAGTTCTGATTTCGACAGCGGAAACATCATTTTCAAAAACCTGGACGGAAATATTGTCAACCTTGAGATTCGAAAAGACATCAATTCCGATTTCTTTCAATGGTTCTATTTCCGGGCAGAGGATCTCCAAGTTGGCCAAAGCTATACCTTTCGAATCCTCAATGCAGGCAATTCATCCTATCCTGAAGGTTGGAGGATCCAGAACATTCCCCATTCATTTGATGGAAAAAACTGGAGCCGGCTCCAGTCGCGTTTCGAGGATGGTGTGCTGAGCTTCGATTGTCATGCTGATGGCCCAAATGCAGAATTCGCCTACTTTGTGCCCTATCCTCTTTCGCGGCATGAGGATACGATCGAACAGGCAAAAAAATCACCTTACTTCCTCAGGGAAACTGTGGGTAAAAGCGTTGAGGAAAGAAAGATCGAGCTTCTCCATTACGGAGATGGAGCTGAAGGAAAACGAAAAACCTGGATACTGGCCAGACAACACCCCGGCGAGACCATGGCCGAGTGGTTTATGGAAGGCCTTATGGATAGGCTAGGGCAGAATGATCCGGCGATCAGCGAATTACTCTCCTGGACCGACCTTTATCTTATTCCAAATATCAATCCCGATGGAAGCCATCTGGGGAATCTCAGGACAAATTCGCCCGGAGCCAACCTGAACAGAGAATGGGACAAGGCTAGGCAGGATTATTCCCCCGAAGTTCTTTTTGCTCTTAATCAGATGGACCAATATGGTGTGGACATCTGTTTGGATATTCATGGTGACGAGGATATCCCTTATGTATTCGGATCGGGAGCAGAGGGAAATCCGGGTTTTACTACAAGACTTCAGGAAATCGACGACACCTTCAGACAAAACTGGCAAAAAATAAATCCGGCCTTTCAATTGGAACATGGTTATGATCGTGACGAACCCGGAACAGCCGATCTCTCCCTGTGCACGAATCAGGTCAGCGAAAGGTATGGCGCATTCGCCCTGACCATAGAAATGCCGTTTACAGACAATTTTCTGGCTAAGGATGACTTACAGGGTTGGTCTCCGGAAAAATCAAAGGAGCTCGGAAAGAGTGCCATTGAAGCAATAAACTCGATCAAGAACTTCTATTGATGGAAGAATTGCTTTTCCTGGATATTGAAACCGTGCCGGCGCATAGAGATTTTGATTCCCTGGATGAGGATTGGAAAAAGCTTTGGGCAAAGAAGGCCCAGTTCTTCATCTCCGATGAATCTGATGATGCAACCAGGGAAGCCTATCATGACAGAGCGGGAATCTTTTCAGAATTCGGTAAGGTCATTGTCATAGGGATAGGTTTCTTTCCCACCCACGAGAATGGGAAAAGAGAATTCAGGGTAAAATCGATCTACAATGACAATGAAGCCGAGCTGCTCAGAGAGTTCAACGAAATTGTAGAACAAATGAAAAAGCCGAATTTAACCCTTGTGGCCCATAATGGTAAAGAATTCGATTTCCCCTATTTATCCAGACGGATGTTGGTGAATAAGGTGCCTCTTCCCCCTTGCCTTGACAATTCGGGAAAAAAACCCTGGGAAATTCCACATTTGGATACCATGGAAATGTGGAAATTCGGTGACCGAAAGAACTTCACCTCCCTCGAACTCCTTGCCAAGATCTTCAATGTTCCTTCAAGCAAATCCGATATTGACGGGAGCATGGTTGCTGAGGTCTATTACAAGGAAAATGACCTTCAAAGAATTGCCGATTACTGCACTGAGGATGTTGTGGTCTGTGCACAGGTTTTTCTCGCGCTCAAAGGGTTGGAAACATTAAAACCCGAAGAGATCCTCAGGCG